>JACIZP010000175.1 GCA_014359355.1 Calditrichota bacterium
CTTGGATACTGCTCGGCTGCCTTCTTGAACTCCTTGACCGCCTCCTCCATCCAGTCATCGCCTTTGCGACGCATGGTGATGATGCGCCCCTTAATGACGCGCGCCTCAAGGGAGTTCTTGTTCTTGGCGAGAGCTTGGTCAACCAGCTCCATCGCCTTTTGGAAGTCCTGTTTGGTGGCGTGGACCAAGGCCAGGCCGGCGTAAGCTTCGGCGTACTTCGGGTCCAGTGACTTGGCGCGCTCGAACTCCTGCACGGCCAAATCGAGATTGCCGCGGTCCAGCTCCCGCATGCCCTGGTTGAAGTGGTTATCCGGCGTGTCCAACACCGACTTGGGCTTGATTGCCTTCGGGCCGCACCCCACAAGCCAGAGGACAAGCACGCTTGCCAGCAGCGTTGCGACGAACTTTAGACTTCTGTTCTGCATAGTGCTCTCCTTGCAGCAAAGGCCCAACGCTCCGTCGACGCACCGTGGCGATCAGTCGACGACGAACATCACCCGACACTTGTCCAGGAAGCTCTGGGTGCTGGAAGCCGCATGGATGGCGGCCGCATCGGCGTTGGAGATGACCACGTCTGCCTTGTTGGCACCCGTCGCCTTGATGGCCTTGACGATGAGAGGATTGTTGGTCACGCGCTCGTTGCTGCGAGCCCGGTTGACGTCTTTGTCGTAGCCGACCATGCCGATCTGCACGGCCCAATCCCTGCTCACGAACTTGGAGCCGTATACTTCCTGGCCGTTCTCATCGAGCACCTTTGGCGCCATGGCCGGACGCACGCCCAGGCCCTTAGTGTCGATGATCAAGCCCGTGTACGGTCCTACTCCGGCTGTCGGTGCCTGCGCGCCAGGTGCTCCGGGCTGGATCAGCTGCACTCCCGGTGGTACCGGTTTACCGGCGGGCCAGGGTTGGCCGCACACCGGGCAGAGCGGCTGAGCCGCCCCGGGGTACACACCGCCACCTAATTGAGCCGGCAACAAGACGTCCGCCAAAGCGCCAGTGAGGGGCATCTCCACGGTGACCTCCACGTCACCAGTGGACATGTACTTGGTGTCCACGATGGTGAAGTTGCGCAGGACGCCCTGCACGCGCGTGTTGATGACGTCGTTTTCCACCATGGCGTTGCGGACGGTCACTTCCGAGGTAAGCTGAACCCCTTGCACTGCTTCGAGAAGATTGCGGAAGGCGGCGCGCTTGGCTGCTTCGATAGCCCCTGCACGCTGTGCTGCCAGGGGGTGGTCAGGATTCGGTGCCCCAATGCCGGTGGCACGCACGACTTGCCGACTCCAATCGACATTGCCTGCCGCGCCCACAGCCTGGGTGACGTACTGTCCCCACGCGAGCGTCGCGCACGCCACCAACACGCACACGAACATTGCACGGACCGCTCTCATAGTGCTCCTCCTTCACAGCTGGTTCCAAAGCTTTACCCGCCACCGGTGTGGCCACAGCTGGCAGCGGCCCCACCTCTACCAATCTTCACCAGTGCAAATTATACCATTGGAGCAACCCCAGGCGTGACGGCGGTCACAATAGCTGTGTCCCACAAAAAAAATAGAGCGAATGACGGGATTCGAACCCGCGACAGCTGGCTTGGGAAGCCAGTGCTCTACCAGCTGAGCTACATTCGCCTCTCAAGAGATATCCAGTTTTTTCGCCTATAAAGATATAGGATTTTTTGCAAATGTCAAGAGGAAAATTCCGCAATGCACCGCGCGACGACTTGCTCCACCTGGCGCTCCGCCTGGGCAAGCCCCTCGGCCTCGTTCACCTCCAGCCATTGTATGCGGGCATCGCGGCGGAACCAGGTCATCTGCCGCTTGGCATAGTTGCGCGTGTGCTGCTTAATCTGGACCACCGCTTCCTCCACTGACAGTTCCCCCCTGAGGAAGGCGAACATCTCCTTGTAGCCCACGGTGCGCAGGCTGATGAGACGCTCGTCATAACCCATTGCCAGCAACCGGCGGACTTCTTCTTCCAACCCTTGGGCCATCATCTCGTCCACACGCCGTTCTATGCGTGCGTACAGCTCTTGCCGCGGCCAGCGCAGGCCGAGGAAATGCCAGGCGAAGGACTGCTCGGGTCGATGGCGTGCCTGGTGCAGCGAAATCGGCAGCCCGGTGGATTCGTACACCTCGAGGGCGCGGATGATACGCTGGGCATCATTGGGATGGAGGCGGGCAGCGCTCACAGGGTCGACCTCTGCCAGGCGATGCCAGAGTGCCTGCACGCCAAGGTCTTGCGCTTCCTGGCGCAGCCGCTCGCGGAGGGTCAAGTCGGTGATCTTTGGCCCGAACAGGCCGTCCGCCAGCGCCTTTATGTAGAAGCCAGAACCACCCACCACAATGGGGAAGCGCCCTCTGGCCAATATCTCGGCGATGGCCGCCGCTGCATCGCGCGCATATTCGCCGGCGCTGTAGTACTCATCCGGCTTGCGAATGTCAATGAGGTGGTGAGGGACGAGGGCGCGCTCTTCCAAAGTGGGCTTGGCCGTACCGATATCCATGAACTTGTACACCTGCCGCGAGTCCGCCGAGACGATCTCGGCGCCCAGGCGTAGCGCCACATTGAGGGCCAGCGCGCTTTTTCCGGCAGCGGTGGGGCCGACGAGCACTGGTATGGTGACCCTTGCGCGGTCCACGCGACCCCTCATGCTGCCTCCCCTTGCAGGCTACCGTTGGAAGCGCCGGGCGAGTTCATCCAGCGAGATGTTGATGATGGTGGGACGACCGTGCGGACAGTAGTAGGGGTTCTCGGTGGCAAAAAGTTGGTCGATGAGCGCATTCATGGCCTCCACCGACAGTCGCTCCCCCGCGCGCACGGCTGCGTGACAGGCGTAGGAGCGAGCCACGCTCTCGCGCATCTCTATCCCGGAGCGGCGGTTCTCGCGGTACTCGTCAATCACCTCCAGCAAGAGGCGCGCCTCGTCGCTGCCCCGATACCCGGAGGGCACCCCCTCAATGACGACCGTCTGTTTGCCGAAGCTGCGAATGAGAAAGCCGAGCATTTCCAAGAAGGGGAGCATCTCCATCAACAGCTCATAGTCCTCCGCCGACAGCTGCACCGTCTGCGGAAAGAGAAGCTGCTGCGAGGAAGGCTTCGAGTTACCCAGGTCGCGCATTGCCTGCTCGAAGAGAATGCGCTCATGGGCGGCGTGCTGGTCGATGATGACCAGGCCGCTCTTGATCTCGGACAAGATGTACGTGTCGTGGAACTGCCACACATTGGGTCGTTCCGGCGCTGACGGCACACGGTGCGCAAGGCCCTCGTTTGCCGGTGCAGCCCCGCTTGAGGGACTGGAGGCCCGCCCCACCTCGGCGGGGGCGAAGAACTCCATGGGGAGAGTCACTTGCCGCCGTGTGCTCAATGGCGGGTGGTGGTCGCTGTGGGTCCGTGGTCGCGGCGGAGCTTCGGCGCGCTGCGTCAAGGCGCGGCGCACTGCCCCGCGCAGGAGGTCGTAGGCCAACTGCGCATCCGCCAACTTGACTTCCGTCTTGGTGGGGTGCACGTTGACGTCCACGCGGGTGGGGTCAATCTCCAGGAAGAGCACATACGTGGGGAACAGGCCCCCCGTGACGCTCTCGCCGTAGCCTGCCATCACCGCATGGTTGAGGGCGCGGTCGACCACGTAGCGGCGGTTGAGAAAAAGATACTGGTTTCCGCGCGACTTGCGGGCTTCTTCTGGTTTGCCGACCATGCCGTAGATGCGCAAAACCGAGCCCTGGTCTTCGACGGGCAACATCGTCCCAGCGGTGTGGTCGCCGAGCACAGCCGCAATGCGTGCCTGCAGACTGCTGGGTTGCAGGGCAAAGACTTCCACGTCGCCGTTGACCAGGGAAAAGCCGACTTCCGGAAAGGCGAGGGTGAAACGAGTGAGCACGGTGAGGATATGGCGGTACTCGGTCTCGTCGGAGCGAAGGAACTTGCGCCGTGCCGGCGTGTTGTAGAACAGGTTCTTCACCGCCACCGAGGTCCCCTTGCGGAAAGCCTCCTTGCCGACCTCGACCATTGTCCCACCCTCGACCCGCACCACCGTACTCTCGCCTGCGTCTTCCTCAGCGGTGCGCAGTTCCACCCGCGCCACCGAGGCAATGCTGGCTAAGGCCTCGCCGCGGAAGCCAAGGGTCGTGATGCTCTCCAGGTCAGCAGCAGTGGCAATCTTGCTGGTGGAATGTCGCTGAAAAGCCAGCGGTGCATCCTCGGGGCTCATCCCACAGCCGTCGTCGATCACCTGCACCAGGAGCTTACCGCCGCCCTTGATGATGATGTCTATCTGGCGGGCGCCTGCGTCCAAGGCGTTTTCCACGAGCTCTTTGACCACCGACGCCGGGCGGTCAACCACCTCGCCGGCGGCAATCCTGTTGGCCACATGCTCGGGCAGCACATGTATGCGGTTTTGAGGCATATTCTTTCGTTGGCTCTTCTCGCTTCTGTGGCTTTGGAAATCTATCGAATTCGCCCACCATTTTCAAGGACAATTTCGCGCACACCTGGAAGGCTCGGTTGCGCT
>JACIZP010000176.1 GCA_014359355.1 Calditrichota bacterium
CCAGGCTACCAGGTGGACTTTACCAGCCCGTGGCTCTTGGGGAGAGGGGGGATGTTTGTCACCGCGCTGGTCTCCCGACAGCGGGTGCGGAACCTCAGTCCACAATTCCCGCGCTTTGAGCAACAGGTGGAGGGGTTTTCGTGCACCGTCGGCCAGCGTTTCGGTTACCACGTTCATGTCGGTCTGACGGCCGGATACAGGCAAGTGCGGGTCGCTCCGCCGCGGCGCGGGGCGACTATCAGCCCCGATGGGGTAGACCAGGCACCGCAATGGGGCCTCACTGCCTCATACGACACGCGTGACCTGGCGGAGTATCCGCGGCGGGGCTGGTGGCTGAACCTGAGCGCTCGGCGGGTTGGTTTGCCCGGCTTGACTGCCAATTACCTGCTCTGGGGTGTCGACATCCGCCGCTACCAACCGCTCAAGGGGCAGGTGTCGCTGGCTATGCGGGCCAGTGGTTCATTCTCGCGGCGTGAGGTAGCTGTGTACGATCGTCTCTATTTCGGCTACGGAGAGCGCATCCGCGGGCACTTTCGGCAGGTAGCTGAGGGGGATAGCCGGGTAATGCTGGGCTCCGAGCTCCGCTTCACGGTCATTCCGGTGCGGTACCTGACCTTGAAAGCCGCCGAGCCGCTGCTGGGGGGCTATGGCCGCAATCTCAAGTTCGGGCTCAACGCCGGCATTTTTTGTGAAGCCGGAAGCGTCTGGTTCCGTCAAAGCCCGGAGCAGCGTGCGTGGTGGCGAGGGTTTGGCGCTGGACTACATTTCCACCTGCCATACGGCTATGTGCTGCGGGCGGAGTATGCGTGGGACGGCAAGCTGCATGGAGAGATGATTCTGGACTTGGGTGTTGCCTTTTGATTTGTTTGCGGACAAGTCCTTCTATTGAGCTGGCGAGATGCACATACCACCACACGCGGACTTTTTCTACGTCAGGCCGCAGGACGTGCACAAGGAGCGCCTCTTCGTGGTCGACCAGGAGTGGCATCACCTGGTGGTGGTACACCGCACACGCCCGGGCCAGCACTTCTTCGCGGTGGATGGGCTCGGTCACTGTTACGAATGCGAGCTCGCGGGGACACAGGTGCAGCGGGCCGAGGCGAAGATTCTGCAGCGCCTGGAGGGGGTGGGCGAGCCACGGCTGCGCCTCACCTTGGCTGCTTCGCCTCTGCGGGGTGAGCGCTTTGACTTCTTGGTTGAGAAAGGGACAGAGCTTGGGGTGAGCAGGTTCGTGCCTCTCTGTACGGCGAGAAGCGGGCGACTTGCTGAGAACCGCATCGACCGCTGGCGCAGGGTCGCCCTTGCGGCAATGAAGCAGTGCGGACGATCGGTGCTGCCGGAAATCACTGACCCATGCACACTTCCGCAGGCATTGGACCTCCTGTCGGGTGCGAAACTCCGCCTGGTGGCCCACGAAGGGGACGGTTGCGAGCCGTTGGTCACTGTGCTCCTCGGCCTGAGACGCGCGACCATCTCCGAAGCCGCGCTGCTCGTCGGCCCGGAAGGTGGGTTTACCGCCGAGGAGGTAGAGGCGGCCGTTGCAGGAGGTTTCACGGCCGTGAGCCTGGGTAGTCGTCGGCTGCGGGCCGAAACGGCAGCCGTAGTGGGCGCCGCACTGGTTCTGGCCATTTGTGGCGGGCAGTGAGTGGCCTCAGGGTGGCGCATGACCATTGCGGCGGCCCGGGTGCCAGCGCGACGGTAGTGTGGGAATGGCGTCACAAAGTAGGGAGTACATCGGTGAAAAAGGCAGCGATTCTGTCGTGGATTGTGGAAGGGATTGGCCTGGTAGCCTTCTTTGTTGCTTTTGGCCTGCTCGTGGACGGGTTGCAGGAGGGCAATTCTCTGGAGACGGCGCTGTCTGCGGCAGTGATGGCTCTGTTGCTGGGGATAGGGATTTACACCTGGTGGAAGGAGAGGCAGCGCCGGGGGGCGAAAGTGTGAGGTGACCTGCAGCGGGAAATCTCCGTTTTCCGCGCGCGGGCAAAGAGGAGGCAGTTATGAAGAGCTGCCGTTTGCAGCGCTGGGCGGTGAGTGTCGCAGCAGTGTTCGCCATCGCCGTCAGCTGCGAGCACGTCCCTACCGAGCCAGAAGTCGTTTCGAAGGACGAGCTCTCCCAGATCCCCTTCCATCGGCTGTCCGGCAAGATTCTTTTCCGGCGCACGCTGCACGATTGGCCTGGTGAGTACTACCTCATGCTTCTGGATGCGGAAGCCCGTGAGCTGCGGGCCATTGCCTATTTCGGCGCCTATGTGCCGGCCAACTTTGCGCTCTCCCATGACGGCACCCGTGCCCTATTCAGCTACTTCATCCCAGCCAGCACGATTTGGGGTTACAACTGGCAACTCTATCTCATGGATGTTGCTACCACCTCGTGGCGGCGCGTCTCGTCCTCCGAATACGACGACAGTTTCCCTACCTGGTCGCCGGATGACCGTCAGGCTGCATTCTGGTCCAACCGGGACATGCGGTCGTCGATCTGGCTGGTCGACTTGGCCAGCGACTCGGCCCGCCATGTGGTCGATGTGAGCGATTCCATCCACACTCGCGTTGCCTGGTTTTCGCACGGCCGGTCGTTCATCTATGTCAGTGTGGATACTGCGCGCCACGCTGCGCTCTACCGCTTCGACTTTGCCTCTTCGTCCAGCAGCTTGCTCTATGCCCTGGACGTGGCTGTTGATCAGGCTATTATCAAGCACCCTGCGCTGTCGCCAGACGATGAGAAGCTCGCTTTTGTGCGCGTGCAGGTGACGGGTGTGGACGAGATCTGGGTGCTGGACCTGACCAGCGGCGTGGCCACCAGGTTGACCACCGGGATCAGCGACTGGCACCCGGCCTGGTCTCGAGATGGCGCGCAAATTCTTTTCGGGCGCGGCGATCACCTGGCAATCATGAACAGCGACGGTTCGCAAGTCGAACGAGTTACTTTCGGCGACCACACCAACGAATACCCTTCTTGGGTGCCATAGGCGGGCCGGGCACAGGCTACCTTCAGCGCTGCTCTCTTGCCCGCGCCGCGCTGGACACAACCCCCTTGTTCTCATTTTCCCCTTGTGCGCGCGTTCCGTTTTTGTTATCTTTGGACCGGATTGGCCCGCTACCTCTTGGGAGCCAGTCTCGAGATACCCATTGTTTTGTTCTGCCCCACATGTGGAGGGCAATGAATGACTCTTGGCAGGAGCGTGATCTGGGCGGTGGGTCTGTTGGCTTTGGGGGATGTGTGCGTTCCGGCCGACCTCTCCGAATCGCAGCGGGCGAAACTGGACCCGTGCCTGCGCATGGTGGTGCTGCATCCGGAGGCGGTGGCCAAAGGTTCTGTACCGGGCACGGCTCTCATGAAGACTACCCCTGAGCAGTACCTCCGGGTGTTGATCCAGGTCCGCGATAACTTTTCGGGAGTGCTGGCCACCGGGGCCCGGGTGCAGGCCATTGTCGGGAACGTCGCCACTGCCCTGGTGACCGAGGACGAGCTGCTTGCCATCATCGGCCTGGAGGAGGTTGTGTACGTACAGGCACCCAAGGCCCGGCAGCTCCATTTGGACCGCAGCGTGCCTGAGATCGGGGCTGTGGCAGTACGAAGCTCCTCAGGCCTCACCGGCAAGAACACGGTGTTGGGCATCGTGGATACCGGCATCGACTGGCGGCATGCGGATTTTCGGCGCAGCAATGGCACGACGCGCATAAAGTATTTGCTGGACTTTAGCGACCCTGGGGACCTGAACGGCGATAACAAGCTGGACGGTCCGGATGACTACGGGGGTACGCTGCACACGGAGGCGGAAATCAACGCCGCCTTACAAGGGGGTGCCCCTCTTCGGCATCGCGACGTGGTGGGCCACGGCACGCACGTGGCAGGGTGTGCCGGGGGGAACGGTCGCGCTACCGGGAGAAAGCAGCCAGCCGGGCAGTACGTCGGGGTGGCTCCTGAGGCGGCCTTTATCATCGTCAAAGGGACGCGGGTGGAAGGTGCAGACAAGATTGCCGACGACGATCAGGTCAACGCGTTGCACTTTGTGCACAGCAAGGCTAATGAGCTGAACATGCCGTATGTGGTGAACCTGAGCCTCGGGTCCAACTGGGGAGCGCACGATGGCACCGATGTGGCTGAACAGGCAATCGACCAGCTTGTGGGACCCGGGCGTCCCGGACGTGCCGTCGTGGTGGCTGCCGGTAACGATGGCCAGGAGAGCATCCACACCAGCGGCAACCTCAGCCCGTCGACGAGCAGCGTGACCATCAAGACAGAAATCGTTGCCTACGACAAGAACAGCGCCACCCAAGATGACTACCTGGTGTTGGATTTTTGGTATTCTGGCTTCAGTAACCAGTCGATCAAGGTGAAGACGCCGGCAGGACGGACGTACGGCCCGATCCTCAGCGGACGCCTCTTTTACGAGGACACCAAAGAGGGTTTTCTCTACATTGACAACGCCCACGGGGGCGTGGACCCGCGCAACGGCGACAAGGAACTGCTCATCCAGATTTATGACCGCACAGCCGGCTCGGAGCCGGCGGCGGGCACCTGGGAACTGACCATCAGTGGCACTTCGGGGCGCTTCGACGGCTGGATTGCTGCCTCCTCGATGGAGGCGCGCTTTGTCGACCACGTGGACCACACGATGAAGGTCAGCATCCCGGGCACTGCCCAGTACGCCATCACCGTGGGGTCGTACATCACCAAGCGAACGTGGGTCGACCTGGACGGCCATACGCTGACCAGTCCGGGGCTGAGCAACAAATTTGACGGCGAACTTTCGGACTTTTCCAACCCCGGTCCGACGCGTGACGGCCGCACCAAGCCGGAAGTGGCAGCACCCGGGGAGAAGATCGGCGCCGCCCTCTCGGCAGATGCTGACCCTTCGCAGCCGACCAGCATGTTTTACACTGGCAGCAACCAGTACCCAAATGGTTTCATCCTCCCCGACGGCGTGCATGGCATAAGCCAGGGAACGAGCATGGCGGCACCGCATGTGACCGGAGTGGTAGCGTTGGCTCTGGAGCGCGATCCCACGCTCACGTGTGTGCAGATCCGGCAGATGCTACAGGACTCTGCGCGCCGCGATGCCTTCACAGGCCTCCTGCCCAACGATAGTTGGGGCTATGGCAAGCTGTGGGCGGGAGCCGTGATTGCTGCTCCGCCCCAGGCGGGCGACCTGCCGACGGCCTTCCGGCTGTTCCCCGGTTACCCCAACCCGTTTGTGCAGAGCACCGTGATCAGGTACGAGTTTCCAGAAGACAAGGCCCCTTCTGAGATCACCATCGCCATTTTCGACGCGCGGGGCAGACAGGTGCGAACAATCAGAGGCGGCCGATCGTACGTGGTGTGGGATGGGCGGGACGACTCTGGCGCCGCACTGGCGAGCGGCGTCTACTTCTGTCGTTTGCGCGGAGGTGGCTACTCGGATGTACGCAAGCTCGTGCTGTTGCGCTAGGGTCTCTTGATGCAACGTGCGAAACCCGACATTGAAGGAGGTGAAGTCGATGGGATCCCTATGGGATGATATCCGCAAGAGCCTGAAGGAAGGGCTGGAAACGGTCGCGGACTATACCGAGCAGTACACGAAAATCGGGCGCCTCAAGGTCGATGAGGCGGCGATCAAACACAGCATCAATCGGCTGTTCGCCGAACTGGGTGGCAGGGTCTACGAGCTCCTGGCGCAAGATGCCCGCAGCCAGGTGGCATCCGACGAGAAGGTTAGTTCCCTGGTGGGGCGCATCAGGGACCTGGAGGAGAAGCTGCGCCGAAAGCAAGCGGAAATTGAGAAGGTAAAAGAGGAAAAGGAAGAGCAACGAAAGAAGGCTTCTCCGCAAGCCCCTTCGCCGGAGCCCCAGGCGAAGTCAAAGGCCGAGCCCACAAAGCCGGCAACCAAGAAGCGCCGACCGGCTGCGCCCACGAAGAAAACGGAAGCGGGCGAGAAGTAAGCCCAGGTAGCAGGGTACGTGAGCAGTGCAGCCTTGAAGTGCGCCAAAGCGCTATAGGGGGCCTGAAGAAGGAATCCGAGCGAGAGTGACCCTTAAGGGTTGAGCAAAGGGGAGTCTCGGTCACTGAAAACGGGGACGGCGGGGATTGCATCGGAATGCCCCATCGCACGAAGATGGGGTAGTTTTTTGGAGGACGGCGTTGACCCATCCAAAGAGGACAATTGCATTCATTCTCTGGGCCGTTGGTCTTTTTCTGGCCTGCTGCAGTGGCAAGCGAGATCGTCTGGCGGCCGGCGAACAATTGAACGCGACTTTCTCGGTCGCCCAGGACACTGTGCAGTGGCGCCGCTCTGCGGTGACTGCCCCTGCGCGCAAGATTGTCTCCATCGCGGCCGTGGGTGACGTGATGCTGGCGGGTCCCGCCCTCGGCGTCATACAGGAACACGGCTGCGACTACCCCTTCGACTCGACGAGGGCCGTGCTGCAGAGTGCCGATATCGCTATTGGCAACCTGGAGGCCCCATTCACCACACGGGGAAAGGCTTTCGACAAGACCTTCACATTCCGTGTGCCGCCGCCGTGGGCAGCGGGGTTAAAGAACGCCGGATTCGACGTCCTTAACTTGGCCAACAACCACATTCTCGACTATGGGCACGAAGGCCTTTTCGACACCATTGCCACCCTCGATTCCTTGGGGCTCTTTCATTGCGGCGCTGGGGCGAACGATTCGGTGGCAACCACGCCAGCGATGGTGAAGGTGGGGGAAAGGACCGTGGCCTTCCTCGGCTTTTCCACTACCTTTCCAGAAGAATTCTGGGCCACGCGTACCCGCGCGGGCACTTGTTTCCCTTCTGAGCAGAAGATGAAGAGGGCGATCGAGGAAAGCCGGGCGCGGGCGGACCTCGTGGTGGTCTCCTTCCATTGGGGTGCGGAGTTGTTGACCATGGCCAAGGACTACCAGCGGCTGTTGGGCCACCAAGCCATCGACTGTGGTGCGGACCTCGTGCTGGGACACCACGCGCACGTGCTGCAGGGGTTGGAAGTCTATCGAGGCAAGCTCATCGCCTACGGATTGGGCAACTTTGCCTTTGGTTCGCGCAGCGAGTCCTCACGCGAGAGCATGATCCTCAAGGTTTTCCTGGACGAGAACGGCCCGGTACTGGCGCGAGTCATTCCCATCTCCGTCTATCACGGCGAGGTGCACTACCAGCCGCGTCTGCTGCGTGGAGAGGCACGGGCTGCAGCCCTGGCCAGGATCGCACAGATCTCTGCGCCCCTGAACCAGGGCAGAAATATCCTGGACGACTATGGGTTCGTTCTTTTTTCGTCCGAGCCGGCGAGGCGAGAAGTGCAGAGCCCTATGGCGGAGTGATGGGACTGCAGGCTATCAGAGCTGCTGGCGAAGTCAAGGCACAGAGAGTGGTAGAGAAAGGTGAACCGAAGGGCGGTGAGTGGACATCGGCGTGGGAGAGGATAGCATAGCAACTCAGGTTCGGAGGCAAACGAGAACCGAAAAGCTGACTCCGGAAGCGACGCGACGCGGGTTGCGGATTTCGGTGATCGAGGGCTCGTGGGCAACGGTGCACATCGTGATGACCACGAATGCTTTCCTCACCGGCTACGCCCTGTTCTTGGGGGCGAATGACCTGCAGCTTAGCCTGGTCACCTCTGTGCCCCTATTGATGCAGCTGTTCCAAATCTTTGGAGCGCGGCTGGTGGAGCGCACTGGCCAGCGCAAGAAGATTTGCGCGTGGGGTTCTTTTGCGGGCCGACTAACCTGGCTTCCCATCGCCTTGCTGCCTCTGGTTCGGCGTGGCGAGGTCATCGGGCTGTTTCTTGCGCTCTATGGGTTTGGCACACTGCTGCAAAACCTGGCTGCTCCCGCCTGGTTGACGTGGATGGGCGATCTGGTGCCGAAACAGATCCGCGGTCGCTACTTCGGCTGGCGCAACCGCGTGGTGGGTATCGTCACCATGGGCACGAGCATCATTGCCGGCCTCATCTTAGATTTCGCCAAGGACCGCGGGCGGGAATACGATGGCTTTCTTGCCATCCAGATGCTCTCCGTGGTGGCGGCGGCAGTTGCTTTTCACTATATCCGCCAGCAGCCCGAACCGCCCTATCGCGCTGAGAAGATGCCCCCTTTGGGCGAGTACGTCGCGCGCCCTCTCCGCGAT
>JACIZP010000177.1 GCA_014359355.1 Calditrichota bacterium
CTTCAGGTCGCTATTCAGGTGCTTCTGCACCAACCGCACGGTGTTGAGCAGTTGCCCCAACCCCTCCAACGCATAGTACTCGCACTGGATAGGGATGAGCACTGAATCCGCCGCCGCCAAGGCGTTTAGGGTGAGCAGCCCTAACGAAGGCGGGCAATCGATGAAAACGAAGCGATATTTGGGCACCAGCTTCTCTAACGCCCGCCGCAGGCGATGCTCCCGAGACATGGCAGAGACCAATTCCACCTCTGCCCCTACCAGATCAATGGAGGAAGGCACCAGGTCGAGATACTCCAACTCGGTGCGCAGAATTACCGAGTTGATGTCCGTCCCATCAATCAGCACGTTGTAGATGTTCGCCGCGGTGGAACGGGGGTCGATGCCCAGGCCGCTCGTGCTATTGGCCTGGGGGTCGATATCGATAAGCAAGGTGGGGTATTCAGCAACAGCCAGGCAAGCAGAGAGGTTTACTGCCGTAGTTGTCTTGCCTACTCCGCCCTTCTGGTTGGCTATCCCGATGACCTTGTGCCGTTTCACGACGCTCGCCCTCACTCGCGTAACCGGCGTTAATATAATCCATTGCCGAAAGAAAAGCAAGGCAAAAGTTGCCCCTTCCGCGCAGCTTTTCCCTTGACATTTCCCCGAGAAGATTGTAATTTCTCCACGCGAATGTGGCCATGCGGCACAACCCTGGAGAAGCACAGTCATGAAGCTACTGAATCGTCTCATCGTCTTCTTCATGCCTGCAGTGCCCCGCTTCATTGTCAAGCAGTTTGCCAAGCCGTACATTGCCGGGCCCACGCTGGAGGATGCCATTCGCGTGACGAAGGAGCTCAACGCACAGGGGATGTGCGCCACCTTGGACGTGCTCGGCGAACACATCACCCGCCGCGAGGAGGCCTCCGCTGCGGCGCAGGCCTACAAGCAGGCCTTACAGGCTATCGCCGACCACCGCTTGGATGCCAATGTCTCCCTGAAGCTCACGCAAATGGGGCTGAAGATCAATACGGACTTTTGCTATGAGACCGTAGCCGGCATCGTCGCTGAGGCCGCGCGGCACGGCAATTTTGTCCGCATCGACATGGAGGACTCTTCTTGCACCTCCGACACCATCGCCATCTACCTCCGACTCCGCGAAAAGTACGACAACGTCGGCATTGTGCTGCAGGCCTATCTCCGCCGCACCCTTGCGGATGCAGAGCAGCTCATCAAGCACAAAGCCAATTTCCGCCTGTGCAAAGGGATCTACGTGGAACCGCACCACCTCGCCTGGAAAGACCCGGAGATCATCAACTACAACTTTGCTTACCTGGCGGAGCTCATGCTGCGCAATGGCTGCTACGTGGGCATTGCCACACATGACGAGCGCCTGATATGGCACGCGCTGCGCATCATCCACACCCTTGGCCTGCGCAGAGACCAGTACGAGTTCCAGATGCTCTTGGGGGTCACGGAAAAGCTGCGTTCGCTACTCGTCAGCGAGGGGCACCGGCTCCGGGTGTACGTGCCTTTTGGCCAGCAGTGGTACGCCTACTCGACCCGGCGCCTTAAGGAGAACCCCCAGATCGCCGGTTACATTGTAAGAAGCCTGTTCCGGAGCTAATTCTGAGGAACAGGACGCACCTAACCATTGAGGAGGGAAAAAGTCATGTCCACGACCAGTCTGCGCATATTTGGCATCGCTCTCATCGTCGGAGGGCTAGTTCTCCTGTTGGCTGCTACCAAGCTGGTCAGCATGGCTGCCCTGTGGCCGCTCATCCCGCTGACCATCGGCGTGGCCATGGCCACTGCCTACTTTAGCGGGCCGCGCAGCACGCCGTTGCTCCTTAGTGGCGTCATGCTCAGCCTGGCGAGCCTACTTCTTCTCTACTGTGCCATCGCAGGCTGGGGCGCCATGGTGCAGCTGTGGCCGCTGCTGCTCGTCGCACCTGGAGGGGCCTTTCTGGCCGTCTATGCGTTCACGCGCGAGACCAATAGCCTCTCCGTGGCGCTCATGCTCATCGTGACCGCCGCCTTGTTCATGGTCCTCAATCACCTCTTCGGCAAACTTTGGGGTGTGGTGCTGGTGCTGGTAGGTGTGCTGGTCTTTGCCCTGTCATTGGTGCGCAAGTCTTGACAAGGGTTGCTACTGCTCCAGCGCACCGACTCAGAAACGGCTTTTGGAAAGGAGGCACATCCGGGATGAAGAAGCGGATTGCAAAGAAGATCCTCAAGTACCGTGAGCGGCTGTGCTACACGCCAAAGCAAATCCGAAAGGCGGAAGAGAAGCTGAAAGTCGGTCAACCGATTCCTTCGACGCCGACAGAGAAGACGGCTGAAGAATGAACCGTTCACGGAGCCGGCCCGCCAGCTGCACTGCGTCCCGGCTCTACCCAACGCGCTCACAGCAGGAGCACCACCCATGAACCGTCTTGTCCTGGCAGTTTGCGCCTTTCTCTTGTTCTTCAGCGTGCTCCCCGCTGCGGCGGCCGATCGCCAGTGGCAACCATTGCCCAAGTTTCCCATCATCGATGGCCCGCTGGCGCTGGAACGTGCAGTGCAACCGGGGACCTACTGCGAGGCAGTGGGGCGCAAGGCAGCCCTTCTCGGCCTTGAGGAGGGGATATTCGAGGCGTGGGCATTCCCGCTCAAGCTTCTGCACGGTCTGCAGCTGGCGGTGCTGATGGAGGGGCGGGCCTACCCATTCGATCTCGCGCGCCTGGCGCGCACCATCACCGTGCGCCCGGAGGCGGTCACGATTCGCTACTCGCACCCAGCTTTCACGCTGCGTCAGACCCTCTTCGCCCCCTTGGAAGAGCCGGGCCTCGTGATTCTCTTGGACGTGGACACCCAGAGCCC
Organism: Calditrichota bacterium; assembly: GCA_014359355.1. Lineage (NCBI taxonomy): Bacteria > Pseudomonadati > Calditrichota > Calditrichota bacterium. The sequence continues at coordinate 2,839 of JACIZP010000177.1, forward strand.
CCTGTCGTTGCTGGTCAGCTTCTTCCCAGACCTGAATCCCATGTGGCCCGGCGGCATGGGCGGCCAGTTCTGCTATTGGGACGACCAGGAGCGGCTCTACGTGATCTCCGAGAGCCGCTTCAAGTTCTCCGGTGTGATTGGCTCGCCGTACGGCCGGCCGCAGTCGTCGCCGCCGGCGCACGAACTGGCCAGCAATCCCATGCGCTTTGAGCTTCGCGTCGATCCTGCCGAAAGCAAGGGGCACTTTCTGCCCATCGTCATTGCCGGCAGCACCACCCCGGGGTTGAGCGAAGTGAAGGCAACCTACTGGCGGCTCCTTGAGCGCGCAGAGGAACTGCTCGCTTCTACACGGGCCCATTACGAAAGGCTGCGCCAGGAGCTATTGGTGCTCGAGCTGCCCGACAAGGAATTGGAGATGGCCTTCAATTGGGCGCGAGTGGCGCTGGACAAGGGGCTGGTGGACAATCCCCACCTCGGCCGCGGCTTGGTCGCCGGCTACGGCACCTCAGGGGTTGGGCGTCGTCCCGGCTTTGCCTGGTTTTTCGGCGGCGACGCCTTCCTGAACGCCCTGGCCATGAACGCCTACGGCGACTTTGCCACCGTGCGCCAGGCCCTCTCCTTTTTGCAGAAGTACCAACGCGCTGACGGCAAGATGATGCACGAGCTGTCACAGGCCGGCGGCCTCGTTCGCTGGTTCGAGGAGTATCCCTACGGTTACATCCACGGGGACGTTACCCCCTTCTACATCGTGCAGATGGCAGACTACCTGCGTGCCAGTGGCGACCTCGCCTTCATGCAGGCCAGTTGGCAGTCGCTCATGAAGGCCTACCGCTGGTGCCTCGCCTGCGACGAGGACGGCGATGGACTCATGGATCATGCCAAGGCTGGTCTGGGAGCGGCCGAGCTCGGTTCGCTGCGTCAAAACATTCGCACGGACATCTACCTGGCGGCCCTGTGGACGCAGGCGCTGGCGGAGCTCGAGTTCATCGCCCGGGCATTAGGCAAAGAAGGTGTGGCCAAGGAGGCACACGCCAGGCATTTGAAAGCGCTGCAGGCCATGCGCGCGAGCTTCCGCAACGCGAACAAGGGGCTCATCAACTTCGCCATCGCCAAGGAGGGGGGAGTCAACGACGAGGTCACCTCTTGGCCAGCGGTGTCGCTGCTCTTCGGCCACTTCCCCCCAGATGCTGCCGCACCCATGTTGGATCGCTTCGCCTCGTCCGAACTGAGCACCGATTGGGGAACCCGAATGCTTTCCAATCGAAGCACCGCCTACGATCCCCTCAGCTACAACAATGGCGGGGTGTGGCCCTTTCTCACGGGCCTCGTGGCCCTCGCAGAATATCGCTACGCGCGCCCAGTGTCCGGATTTTTGCACTTGATGGACACCGTCCACCTGACTACTGCCGATGCCTTGGGCTACCACACGGAGCTCCTTTCCGGCGACCGCTATCGCGCCTTGGACACCTCGGTGCCCCACCAGCTTTTCGGCTCTTCGCAGTTTGTACACGCGCTTGTGCGCGGCCTGGTAGGCCTCCGGGGCGATGTCCTTACGCGCAGTGTCGAGTTCAGTCCACAGCCGCCGTGCACCTGGGACCGGTTTGCGGTGCGCAACTACCGACTCGGCGATGATGTGTTCGCCTTTCAATACACCCGCACGCCCGGGCACGTGCGCTTGGAGTGCGAACACCAGGGGAAAGGCGGCTACGACCTCACCTGTGCCCCCTTCCTGCCCGTCGGCTCCATCGTGCACCAGGTGCGCGTGGATGGCAATCCCGCGCGATTTGTCGTAAGCGACTCCCTCGGCCTGGTGCGCTGCGCGGTCTCGCTCCGTCTGGCTACTTCCGCAGTGGTGGAAATCGACTATACGGCGGGGTTGAGCATTGCCCCGCCTGTGACATCACCGCGCATCGGCGACCCCCCGCAGGGACTGAAGGTCATCCGGCACTCGGCCGAGGATGGATGGCACACCATCGTCCTGGAAGGACGCGCCGGGCAAGACTACGAGCTTTCCCTGCACACGGAGCGCCCGGTGCTTGAGGCACAAGGGGGCGAGGTTGTGCAAAGAGACCGAGACTTCTACCTCGCAAAGCTCTCCTTCACCGGCGAAGGCGACGCATACGTCCGCCAGGTGCTCAAGCTACGTCTGCAGTGAGAAAGGAGTTGAGGGGCGCATATGACAGAAAAGCGCGTGACCACTACCTTAGAGCACTTTCTGTACTTCTACCCCAAGAATGTAACCTTGGTGGGAGTCCGCCACGGCGAGCGTACGAACTTTATGGCGGCGGCCTGGAACACCGCCCTGTCGTTCAATCCGCCGCTATTCGCCGTGGCAATTACCAAGAAGAGGTTCACGCACAACCTCATCGCCCAGGCGGGCAACTTTACCTGCAACTTCCTCCCTAACGAAAAGGCCGATATTGTGCATTCCTGCGGCCGGGTATCTGGCGCAGAGGTGGACAAGGTGGCGCGTTTCGGTCTCAAGCTGGAGCCCTCCCACCTCATCTCGTCCCCGGGCCTGGAGGATGCCTACGCCATCTTGGAGTGCACCTTAGAAAGCATTGCTACTTTCGGTGACCATGACCTCATCGTGGGGAAGGTAGTTGCGGTCCACTACCAGGAAGAGTTCTTTGACGAAAACGGGGCTCTGCGGCCCGAGCGGGTGAAGCCCACCCTTTATCTGGGCTCCGACACCTATGTGACCACCGACGCGGCCTCCATAGTGCGGCGGCCACGTAAGCCGACGCTGTAGCCGAGCCTTTCGGTCCGGAAAAAGGAAAGCGCCACGGTGCCAGGCGACGCGCGTGGTGCGCAGCGAAAATGTGCTGCCCATGAGGCAAGGCGGCGCGGCGCACTCCAGGGGCGACGTGCTACCTCAGGGCCGGCCCGTGGATGCGTACGCTTCCTGGCTCCCCTTCTTGCCCGGCCACCTCAATGACCACCGGCAAGAACGAGCGCACCACCTCAATGTTGGTGAGAAGATGGCGCGTAAGCCGAGCCACGCGCAGCTCGGAAGACCCATCCGCCAGAAGCAGGGGGATGACCAGCTGGTCGGCGACATACTCATCCACCGCGGCATCAGTGGCCAAGAAGCGCTGCAGCTGGTCCACTGCCTCGTCTGCTACCCGCTCGGCAGGCTTGCCACGTTCGCCCAAGGCGTAGTAGCAGCACTGCGAGTGGGCAAAGTCTGCCAGCAGGAACAAGAAAGTGCCCGGAGAGCGAGCAGGGAGGGAAAGCAGCTCGATCTCCGCCTCGACGCCCATAGCTGCCAGGCGGCGCAGAGCCTGACGCCGCTGTCGCTCAGCGATGCTCATATCCAGCCTGGCCACTGCGGAGAGCCCGGTGACCTTGCGAAGTTCTCCTCGCTCTGTGCGCACCAGAGGCCTCAGCGGCCCTGCCGGTTCCACGGTCATGCGGATAACTCCGCCGCCCTCGGGATAGAACCCGGCGCGCTCCAGCTCCATGGAGATGCGGAAGCCCGCCTGGGCCAGGAGGGGAAGCCAGTGCAACTGCAGGAAGTGGAAACAAGGGCTCCATGGCACGTGCGTGCCGCCGGTGATGGTGAGCGCCGAGGCTGCCGCACAACGGGACAAGGGCACGGCCACGGTCTGGGCCACCAGGGAGGTGGACCCGGCCGTGCCAATGTCGAAGCGGTAGGTGCCCGGGGTTACGACACCCGGTGCAAAGCGCAAGGTAGTAGAGCCTAAGGCTGCGCCCTGCACCTGTGCCTGGCCAACGGACGCTGCTGCTTCGATGGCTTTGAGATGTTGCGCCATGAGACCCGGCTTTGGGCGCCGAGCCCGAATGTTTTGGATCTGGAAGCTCTTGCCGGTCAGTAGGGAGAGCGTCAGAGCGCTGCGCAGGACCTGACCCCCTCCCTCACCCATGGACCCGTCGAGCACAACCATGTGCGCTGACCTCTACGTTCAAATCCTAACGGAGAAGCTCACTGAGAAGCCACAGTTGCCCGAACGTGAGGAGCAGGCCCCCACAGGCGCCGGCCACCACTTGGGCCAGCGTGTGTGCCCGCAACCGCAGCCGCGCCCAGCAGACTACCGGCAGCAGAACGTAGGCGGGGAGCATCGCCGCCCCAAAGCCATAGGTGAGGCCCGCCAGCGCCCCTGCCGCACCCATGGCGTGGGCGCTCATCTTCCAGCGGAGATTTATCAGCGTGATGAGCAGCGTATTTGTGGCGTAGCACCACATCAGACCCCAGACAGAGAACGGCGCCCCGATGACAAGGAGGAGCGCCAGACCAACGGTGTAACAGAGCACGGCGATCAGATAAGGCCGGGTGCGCTGCTCACGGATGGGCACGTGTTTGTCGCTCACTCGCTTTTCCCGCTCCAATTTGAGCACATACGCTGCGGGCAAAATCGAGCCGGTGACCCAACAGATGGCGGTGGTCACCAGCCCCCGCAGCAAGGAGGTTTCGTCGTGGATGGACAAAGCAAGAAAGGCCACCGCCGAGAGCACGGTGGGCACCGTCACGTTGGAAATCACCTGCGCGATCCGTTCCACTGTCATCACCTGTTCTCTTCCCGTTCTGTGCGCCGCGCAAAACACTACAAATTTCCGCCCACTTTTGCAAGGGAAAAGTCGCCAGGCCTCGGCGTTGCCGGAGCGTGCACATGCGCAAGTTGAGCCCTCTTGAACTTTCCCGCCTCCGGCCGTCGCCTGCCGAGTTGCGCCAGCGCCCACGTAGGCCCATCTACGCGCTGGCTGACAATGTACGCAGCATGCACAACATCGGCGCGATGTTTCGCACTGCAGACGGCGCAGGTCTGGCCAAGCTCTTCCTTTGCGGCATCTCGGCCTGTCCGCCACGGCCGGAAATCCGCAAGACCAGCCTCGGCGCAGAGGAGGCAGTGCCCTGGGAGTACGTGCCCAGCGCGGTCCAGGCGGTGCGTCGTCTCAAGGCCGAAGGCGTGCAGATCGTCATTCTGGAGCACACCGATTGCAGCCACGACTTCCGCGTGGCGCCCTATCGCTTCCCGCTTTGCCTGGTGGTGGGGCACGAACACCACGGAGTGTCTGACGAGGTGGTCGCTTTGGCTGACCTGGCGGTCGAAATCCCTATGGCAGGAGTAAAGGAGTCGCTCAATGTGAGTGTGGCCTTTGGCATAGCCGTGTATGAGATCGTACGCCACTTCGATGCTCAGCGCTGAGAGGTGCTGGCTTGAGTGGCAGCGAAGCAGCGAAAAGCTGAGTCTGGGTTATTGAAGGGGGAGCCGGGTATCTTGCCGCACCTCGCACAGCAAAGAGGACCAGGCAATGAAGGCCTTTGTGACAAGGGGGGCGATCTACATCGGCATCAGTGCAGTGGGGCTCGTCTACCAGTTCGTCTTCGCCGAACAGCCGCAGGCGCTGCCCGTGTTCGTCTTCTGCGCCCTGCTGGGCATCGGCCTGTACTGCCTCCTCGCCTTGGGCAAATGGCGACCGTGAGGAGCCGGCGATGGAGGTTCCGCTACTCAGGAACCCCCGCGGCGACGCGCCACTGTGCCCCCGCTTCTCCCCACGCCCTGCACAGGCCGAAACGCACACGCCTCGGCCGCACTGAGGACCTGGCCTCCTCGCGCGTAGGCTCCCCCTCGTCGCTCAAAAACAAAGCGCCCATCGACCGCAGGCCGACGGGCGCCTGTCAGGTCATCCGTGGAATTCAGAACTTGAGGGTAATGCTAAGTTGCTGCGTGTTGCCCAGTATCTGGTAGTCCGTGTAGGCATAGTCCAAAGTCAGGTCCAACCCAGCCACCGCATAGTGCAAGCCGACACCTGCTGCATAACTGGAGGTGTTGTAGGTCTCGTACTCATCGTGCGCCAGCACCACACCACGGTAGCCGCCTCGCAAGGCGATGATGTTGTTCCACACGTACTCCACGCCAAAGTTAGACCGCAAGAGCGAGTCGTTGGTATCGGTCGCATCGGCATAGACGGTGACCTCATTGGACTCACTCTTAGCCAGTTGGCCGTCTACTCCCACCAGACTGGAGGAGATGCCCATGCGGAAGATCATGGGCAGGGGCCAAACCTCGGTGCTCAGGTCAGCATAACGCGTAGGGTTGCCGGTGTACTCTGGCCAACGCGTGTGGCTGACACGCAGGTCTGGGCCGGAAAGCCGCATATTGCCCCCGAAATTGGAAAGACTCATGGCCAATTTCATCCCCAGCAGTCCGGTGTCCAGGAGCGAGCCGAGGTCGACCGCGATCGTGCGCGCCTTCTCCCGGTAAATCCCCTCCTGGATGAACTTGGCGGTGATGCCCAAGCTCAAGCGATCCGTCATGTAGCGCGCAAAGGTCAGCCCCACGGCGTAGTTACTCAGGCTGTAGAACGCGCCGGTTCCCTGCGGCATGTCCACTGTGGTGATTTCGATGTCGTCGGAGGTCATGTAGGTGATGCCCACGCCGACGGTGCTCCCTGCACCCAGTGGATAGGCCAGCCCCAAGAAGTTGTGCGACAGGCCCGCATACATCGAGGAGTAGGAGAAAAAAGCGGACAAGCGGTCCACTGCCGCCACGGCCGCCGGGTTCCAGTACAAGCCGGTAATTCCCGGCGCTGCCGTACCCGACTCACCGAGCGCTGCCGCCCGGGCGCCGACCCCCACCTTGAGGAACTGCGCGGCGCAGGTGCCCACGCGTGAGTTCTCCTGTGCCCACGAGGTCAGCACCCAGACCGTCGCGACCAGAAGCACTATGGTTAACTTTCTCATGATTGGCTCCTTCCGCTTTCATCCAGTGGCGTGACTGCCACCCTGATGACTTCCGGACCAGAACTACCGCAGTATCGCAAATTTGCCTACCTGGGTTTGCCCATTGGGCGTCTCCACCACGTAGAGGTACATGCCGTAGGCCACCTCCTGCTGGTTGAAGCTCAGCATGTTCCAGTAGGTCCAGCTCTGCGTCTCATGCTCGTGGTGAAGGGTATACACCCGCTCTCCGGTAATGGTGTAGATGTGGATGTCGCACTTGTTGGGCAGGTTGGTGAATTGAATCTGCCGCTGGTTGGGGTCAAGCTCCCATTGCGCGGAGATGATGTACGGATTGGGCACCACGCGCACCTTCTTCAGGTCGGCCTTCTCAGCTTCCCGCACCACATAGCGGCTGGTGTTGAGGCGGAACTTGTCCCGCTTGCCCACAAAGGGCTTGCCCGAGATGATGCGCAGCACATCGCCAGTCTGCGGGGCCACTCCAGTATCCACCTTCGTGTACACCCACTGCCCATTCACCAGGGTACTGTCGATGCGCGGAGGCGGAGCCGAAAGCTTGAATGTCCAGGTAAACTTGGCCGGCTTGCCTGTCTCCACCACCTCGCGCAGTTTGAGCTCGTCACCGCTGGTCCAGGTCGCTTTCATTTGGGGCGTGGTATCCGCTGGGTTTGCGGTGAAGTGACCAAAAGCCGCCTTCTTGTTGAGCGTCAAGTTCCAGATCTCAAAAGGCGTAATGTAGGTGGCCGGCTGAAAGGCCGTGTCTGGCTCGCTTACAAACCTAAACTCATAGTCAAAGGGAAAGTCGCCGGCTGGAGTGCCCGTGACCTGCCAGTTGCAGGGCGACTCCGTGCCGCGCTGCCCCCGGTACCAGTAGGTCGAGTCGGGGTCAAGGCTCACGGTGCTGAAGCGCTCCACCACCGTGAGCTGCAGGCCATCGAAGATCGGCCCCTCAGCAGAGGCACCCAGTGGACCGTTGTCCACCACCTGCTGACCTGTCGCCTCGTCCAGGACGTCGTAGTACTTCACCCCCGGCTTTGCGTCGTCGATGGTAATCAGGTACGAGTGTCCAGTCACCGCGAACTGGTCAAAGATTCTGGCAGTGAGCGTGTTGCCGGTGTACGCACCAGGCAGAGCCTCCACTGCGATGGTCGGCGCCACGTAGTTGCTAGGCGTAGGTCCAGGGGTGACCTCCACCAGGTTCGGCGCGGCCTGCGGGTTTACCCCTTTGGCGCACTCTAACGAGTTCAGGTCCGCCCACCCGGCTAAAGCTAACGAGTCGCCACGTGCCAGGCTAATGCCCCGGTCGTAGGAGGTCACACTGTACCAATAAGTGACACCGTTCTTCACGTTGTTGTCCGTCCACGAGTGCACCAGGCCGGTATTGTTGCCGAGGTTGAGGTGCGGGTAGTTGGGGTCAAGGCCACTCACGTTATCGTTGAGGTCAAATTGCGCCACCGGGATGAACCCCACCGCGTTGCCTAATCCGTCGCGAATGATCTCGCCCCACTGGTTGTTAGTCGGGTTGGAGGTCGTCCGATAGATACGGTACCCCTGAAAGTCCTTGGCGCCAGTCATCAAGTCGCGGCTCTCCTCGGCGCTGCGGTCCCAGTAGAGGGTCACCTTGCCGTCGCCTGGCACCGCCGTGACGCGCGGCGGCGACGGCGGGTCGGCCCCCTGGTAGAACAGCTCGTACATGAACTGCGCATTGCGCGCGTTGAACTTGTAGTCTTCGAAATCATCGCCGGCGATCATGCAGAAGCTGAAGGTGGTCGTGTCACCGGCCGGCAGGTCGAACGGCCCTGTGCTCATGATGAACACGCAGTCTAACCCGGTGGGGAACTTTTCCCTGATCAGCTCCGGCGAATCCAGGTGCGGATTCAGCTTGCCGCTGGGGTCCGGCCAGAAGTAGTTGTCCTGCTGCTCGATGGACAGGTTCGAGGTGTCGCCGCTCATCAATTTGTACTGCTCCAGCTCCTGCTTGTCCGGGGTCAACACGCCTGGCCGTTGCTCCCAGTTGAACCAATGCCAGTCGGTGAGCCCGAGCTGTTGTCCCTCCGGAATATCGATGATCCCGTCCTTGTCCAAGTCCACACCACCCGCGGGAGCCTTCGGCGTCTCCAGCAGCTTGAGGCCAATATACACCTTCCATGCCGCCGGGTCAGCCACGCCGCTAAAGTCGCCCGTACCCCAACGATAGTCGTAGAAGTAGGCCGTGTTGTACCGGTAGGTGGTGTCCTTCTTGGCGTCGTACTCCGAGATCAGGAACCCCATCCAGTCCATGCGGTCGTTGTAGGTAGTGGTGAGGTTGTACTCCGGGAGGTCCGCATCGATGTAAAAGCCGAAGTAGACTCCCTTGTAATCGTAGCCAATGCCCCGTGGGTCGATCGCCTTGCTATTGTTGATGATCCGGCACGGGAAGAAGATAAAGTCCTCGGCGTAGGACCTTCCATAGGTGTAGGCAGTCACCTCCACGTCGATGCCAGTGGCATAGCCTTGGTCCACGCGGCCGTCCGCCTCGGCATAGCGCTGACCGACGTTGTTGAGGTCATAGTCGTTCATCACGAAAAAGACGTCTTTGTCGGAGGTGAATTTGCCGGGGATGATCTCCCCAGTTTTGGGGTCCCGCGCCCACGGCCCGGGCCAGATGCGATTGCCACTGGCATCCTTCGGCCAGGAGGCCTCGATTGTGCTGGTGGCGACAATGGGCAGGCCTTTGATGCTCGACGGCGCATTGGCCATCACGTCGCCCACGGTCACGTCGCCAGAATGAAGCTTGCCGTAGGAGCCGGCCTTGGGGCCCCAGTCTGCGGCCACGTTTCGCTCCGAAACCGTGGCCCCCATGCTCACCGTGTCACCTTTGACTGGGTCATAGCGCCGCGGTGCCCATGGTCCATCCGGAATGCCCAACATTGGGAAAAGGTCCGGCACGTAGGACCACCCCTTGTAGAAAAACGCCGGCACCGAGGGTCGGTAGTCCCATGTGGACAGACGGCCGTCGTTAAACACCGCATGCTGCACCTTGCCCACATCCAGTATGCCCACGGCGATGTCGCGGCTGTGCATGGGCTTCTGCAGACCCTTCTGCTGTTGCTGGTTCAGGTCCGCTGCCCAGGCCAAGGCGGCCAGTAGGACAATGCAGAGGAACACGAGCGCTTCTCGTCTCATGGTCATTCTCCTGGGGTAGAGTCTACGGTTACCTTTCCTGAGCTGCTACATCTCCAGGCGCAGGCCCAGGTCGATGCGCCGCCGCTCGCCGTACCAGTGCGGGTGGTCATACTGCGTGCTGTACGCCGTACGGCTCATGGTCGGGCCGGGATCGGTCGGGCTGCCGGTCTCCGAATACACGGTGAGCACGTTCTTGCGGTCCAGGATGTTCCACACTCGTGCCACCAACGCGGCGCGCAGACGCCCGAACAGCACAAAGTCCCGGCGGAACACCCCATCAAGCGTCATGCGCCACGGTCGCCGCGCGGTGTTAGGCTCCAGCGCCTGGCCGCCCACCGTCGGCGTGTAGGGGTAACCACTGGAGCCGCGGAAGATAAACTGCAGCGTCGTGCGCTCAAACGGCCGCACACCAAAGATCTTCGGGCCTTGCCCTCTTCCCAAAGCGTAGCCAGCGTTGATGTCGATGACGTGGGTCTGATCCCATGGCATCAGGTACTCCTTCTTCGGCCGGTTCTCCTCGGTGTCACTGTCCCAGTACCCGGCCCAGGAGTAATACTTGTTCGCCTTGGCCACAGAGTAAGTGTACTCCAAGGTACCGAAGTAGTTGTCACTGAAGCGCTTCTCCAAGCTGATGTCGATTCCCTTGGAGCTGCCAAAGTCGCTGTTGTGGATAATCGAGTAGCTGTAGAGCCCTAAGCTGTCCGGGTCAAAGCCGGTGATGCGGTAGCTCCCTGGGTCGCCGTTGTTCTCCTTGGCCCATGCCGCCACGCTCAGCTTCCAATTGTCGCCAATCTGCTGATCCACGCCCAGTTCATAGGCCTCAGTGCGCGCCGCATCCATATTGGCCCAGCCGAACAACGGTAGGGGCGAGTTCAGGTTAAGGGTCTGGTTGGTGTACAGGTCCCGGTAGTCCGGCACCTGGAAGAAGTGGCCATAGGCAAAATGGAAGGTGGCCCGATCGGTGATCGGATGGCCAATGCCCAAACGAGGGCTCCACTGCCACTTCTTCCTCCCCGTCTGCACCTGCGAGGTGGGATCGTTCCAGTTTTCCCACGCCCGCCCTTTGGAATCGGCAAAGTCGAAGCGGATTCCGGCGTTGACGATGAGGTTTTCGAACTCCATTTTGTCCTGAATGTACGCTGAAATCTCCACGGGATGGGTGTGGTAGTACTCCACATACGGGTTGGCAAGGTAGGGGTGCTGGAGTTCCAGGAAGAACAGGCCTCCGGATTCGCCACCTGCCAGCTTGCCAAGTAGGCTGTTCTTGTCAAAGCCGAAGGTCTTGTACTCGCCGCCAATCTTCACCTGGTGGCTGCGGTGCGCCTGCCAGGTGAGGCTGCCGGAGAGCTCGAAATCCTGCTGGAAATTCCGCGTCCAGTACTGCGTAGTGTAACCGTAGTACACGTAGCGCGGCACCTGCACGCCATGTTCGGTGATGGTATCTACCCGGACGAAGGTAAGGTCGCACGCAAAACCACCGGTGGAAGTCCTGTCCGGGTATTCCTGTGGGGTCACCGGCCATTCGCGGGCGATCTGCTGGCGCCGGGCCTCGATCTCCGCATCGGTGGGCTTGCGACCGTTTTCCTTCTCGAACTGCTCGATCCACGTCTCGAGAAATGCATCCCTGAAGAGCTCCGAGTGGCCTGCGGTCAACTCGTGGCCATCCGGACCATACACGCGATAGCGGCGATGCTTCCAGAAACGTGAGCCGCGCAGCTCGTAAAAGAGCTTGGGGCTCACCTGGTGCGTCCAGATCAGACCTTGCTGCTCAGTCTGGTCGGTGACGATGTGGATGCCCTGCTCGGCAAAGCGCCAGAAGTCGTCGAAGTAGCGGAACCGCCGCTGCGTCTGCCGGTGGGTGTAGACCAACTTCATGCTGGGGTTGATCCGCCAGGAGAGCTTGCCGGCAAAGTCATAGTCGGAGTTGAAGCCAAAAGCCATCCAGCCGGCAGTGTCGTCCCAACGAATCAGGTCGTTGATGCCGTCACCTTCGCCTGCGTCCTTGGTGTTCGGCTTGCGGTCCTCTCCCCAGTCGGCTTTCCAGGACCACGCCTTCCGCCAGGCGCCGGTGGCCCAGTGCCGCATCACATCGCCGACGTAGCGGTAGGTGCTGTTGTTGCGCAACTTGTTGATGTCGGTTACTTCCGTGATGATCCCTGCGTCGATCTGCTCCTGGATCTTCTTGTAGCGAGGATCCTCGGGATGGTCCAGGAGCCAATTGAGCGGTGTCGGGTCGTAAGTGTACTGGTCGTACTCCAGCACCGTGTACTTGCGGTAGCCCTGTGAGCCAGAAAGGAAGAAGCTCAGTCCCTTAACAAACGGCACCGGGCCGCCAAAGGAGCCGATGACCTGGTGGGCGTTGCGCAGGTCGTCGCTCTTGGAGCCCAGCCAGCCCGCCACCTCGCCGCTGGTCACCTCCGCCATGCCGGAGTAGTAGTCGCGCCCCTCTTTGGTGACGATGTTGACCACCGCCGATTGCGCCTCGCCGTACTCCGCGTCAAAGTTGCCGGTGATGACCGTCAGCTCATCGATGGCCTCCCGGTTGACCGTGGTCCCCATGCCGGCGTAGATGGCATCTTCCACGTACATCCCGTCCACCATGTAGGCGATCTGGCCACTTCTGCCGCCGCGCACGTGGGTTTGGTCAAGGCCGCGCGCCTCAAAGCCGGCGATCTTGTTCTGGTAGCCTTCCATGACGGTGATACCCGACTGCAGGGTCATGATGTCCTGCACCGAGCGCACGGGCATGTTGGTGATCATCTCCGCCGTGACCGTGGTGCGCTTGGTGGTGACCGAAGGCTCGATGAGCGGCCGCTCTGCTGTCACCTCCACGGCCTTGCCCAAGTCGATCACCGTGGGGCTGAGCTCAAAGTTGATCTTAGTGGTCAGGTCAACGCTCACCCGCACACCGGTAACCGTCTCCCGCTGATAGCCGATCATGGAAGCCGTTACCCGATAGACGCCAGGCCGCACGTTGATGATGAAGTAGTAGCCGTCAGCGTCGGTTGCTGCCCCCATCTTCGTGCCCTCGATGAACACGTTGGCACCGGGCAGGGGTTGGCCCGTTTCCTTGTCCTTTACGAACCCGGCGAGCTTGCCTGTGGTGCCAGCAAACAGCGTCACCGGCACTGCCAGCACCAGGGCGAGAGCCAGGGCCAGGACTACCTGTGCGCGTTTCACTGCCGCGGCCTCCTCTGTTTGGTGAAAAAAAAAGTTGCAACTTTTTCCCCATCTGCTGCGTCTTAAAGGTGTGCCAAAACAAAAAGGGCGGTCCTCTCCCCTGGATCCTTGCGCGGATTTCGGGAGACCGCCCCCTGGCTTCTGGCACAACGGGCTATTGGCATGGGTCTGGCAGCTCCTGCTAATAGCCTTTTCTTTTCTGGGGGTTTCTATGCCGTAAAATAATGAATCCGCCCCAGTTTGTCAAGAGAAAAGTTGCAATTCCGCGGCAGAGAGACAAGAAAAAAAGTCGACTTAAGGCAAGCTTGTGGGGGAAGGAGCGCCGGCGGGGATTTCGGGCGGAGTTTCGCTGAGGGCAAGCCCGCGCTTTAGCCAGGGGTTAAGCGCCATCAGTCTTTGCGCCTTCCATGCGTGCCCCCTCCAGGTTTGCATGTGCCAGGTGTGCACCGCGCAGGTCGGTGTCGGACAGGTCAGCCCCCGTCAAGTCCGCGCGCTCCAGGTGAGCACCCCGCAGGATGGCACCTGCCAAGTTCGCCCCCTTGAGGTTGGCGCGCTTCAGCCGTGCGTCGGTCAGGTTCGCGCCGCGCAGGTTCGCCCTGGCAAGGTGCGCCCCGAACAGAGCGCAGGCAACCATTTCTGCCCTGGCAGCCGACGCCCCCTCCAAGTTCGTGTCTTGTAGGTTCGTCTCCACCAGCACGGCACCGTCCAGGCGAGCCCGGCTGAGGTTAGCGCCAAACAGGAAGGCCCGCGTGAGATTGGCACCGCTGAGGTTGGCTCGTTCGAGGTTGGCATTCTGCAGGTGGGCATCGCTGAGGTCAGCATTGCGGAGGTCCAGGCCCCGCAAGTCTTCGTAAGACAAGTCCGCTTCTCGGAGATCAAGGCCGGCAAGTGACTCGCCCTGTCGGGCGCGCGCCAGGATCTCCTCTCGGGTCAAACGTGCCATGGGGTCCTCCTAAGCAAAGCTGCGCACCCCCTGTTCCTCGCTGTCGAACACCTCGAAGACGGAGTCCAGCCGGGTGATCACCAGCGGGCGGCGTGTCCCCTCATTGAGTCCCACCAGGCGCAGGTCACCGCCGGCGCTGCGCATGGTGGTCAGCCCGCTGATGAGCATGCCCAGCCCGGAGCTGTTCATCCAGGTCACCTGGCTCAGATCCACCAGCACGTTCACGATGCCCTCGCCGATGGCGCGATAGAGCATCTCGCGGAAGCGTTCGGCGTCTTTGCCTCCCATGAGCTTGCCACTCAGGCCCACGACCAACACGTCCCCCACACGCTTTTCCTCAAGCTCCATGCTTCCTCCTGGCTTTGCCAACAGGCTACTCGTACCGCAGTGCTTCGATCGGATCCAGCCGTGCGGCCCTGGCTGCCGGGTAGATGCCGAAGACGATGCCCACCAAGGAGATGAACCCCAGCCCCAACAGGACCGCCCACACCGGCACCGCAGCCGGCAGGGGCGTGAGGGCGCCGATGAGCAACCCTATGCCCACGCCGAGCACAGCGCCGATGATCCCACCGAACTCACAGATCAACACCGCCTCCAACAGGAACTGCCCCAGAATGTCGCGACGCCGCGCACCCACTGCCTTGCGGATACCGATCTCCCTGGTGCGCTCGGTGACCGACACCAGCATGATGTTCATCACGCCGATGCCGCCCACTAGCAGCGAGATGCCACAAATGACCAGCGCCGCCACAAAGACAACCTTGGTCACATTGCGCCAGGTCTCCATCAACGAGTCCCTGGTCATAATTTCAAAGTCGTTGGGCTCGCCGGGCGGCACCCGCCGCACAGCCCGCATAATCCCCGTCACCTCTTCAATGGCCTGATTCAAGAGCTCGGGCCGCACTGCCTTGCAGTCCACATACACACTGCGATTCATTCCGTAAAACTTGCCGAAGGTGGAGATGGGAATAATCACATGCGCGTCCTGGCTCTGGCCAAAGACAGACCCCTTCTCCTCCAGTACGCCGATCACCGTACAGCGATGTCCATCGATGAGGATGTCCTCGCCCACCGCTTCGCGGAACGGGAAGAGCTGCTCGGCGAGGTCCGTGCCGATGACGCACACCTGCCGTCGCCGCTGTACGTCCATCTCGTTGATGAAGCGGCCTTCGCTCACGAACTGCCCGTCAGCCTCCTGGCGGTATTGGTCGCCGCCGAAGACCATGATGTCCGGGTTGGTCTTCTTGTCGCCGTGCCGCAGGGTCGCGCCAAAGCGAAAGACCACCGGTGACACCACGCTGACCAATGTGGCGCGCCGCTGCAGTTCCTCCACTTCCTCCAAGGTGATGTTACGCCGGTTGCGGTATTTCTGCCACGAGTCCCCAATCTGTACTGCCGGATACTTGCGGATCTGGAAGGTGTCCGCACCCAGGACCGACAGCTCTTTCTCCCACCAGTTGTTGAGGCCCTGGATTATGGTCTGCATGCCAATGACCGCGAACACACCGATGATGATGCCCAGCGCGGTCAAGATGGAGCGGAACTTGTTCGCGGCGATGGCGCTCACAGACATCTTTATGCTTTCGCGCAAATCCATGGCAGTGTTCGCCTTGCTCCTCATCCGCTATTCGTAACGCAGGGCGACGATGGGGTCAAGCCGCGAGGCCTTCCAGGCCGGATAAAGGCCAGCGAACATCCCCACGCCGCATGAAAACCCCAACCCCAAGAGCACGGCACTCGGGGCAATGGTGGCTTCCAAAACGGGCAGCCGCCCCAAGAGCATGCCCACCCCAAAGCCGAGCCCGAGGCCGATTAGCCCGCCCAGGGCGCTGATGACCACCGACTCCACAAGAAACTGCAGCATCACATCGGAGCGGCGTGCGCCCACTGCCTTGCGGATGCCGATCTCGCGCGTCCGTTCCGTCACCGAGACCAGCATAATGTTCATGATGCCAATGCCCCCGACTAACAGCGACAATGCCCCGATGCCAAAGGCGACGGCGTAGAGCACCCGTGTCAGATTTTTGTAGAGGTTTTCCAAAATGTCCTGGCGGTTGATGGCAAAGTCGTTCTCCTTGTCCGGCGGCACCTGCCGCACCCGGCGCAAGATGCCGATGATCTCATCTTCCGCATCGGCAAGCCGGGAGGCGTCGACGACCTTCACCAGAATCGTCAGGCTGCGCCGCGAGCCGTACAGCTTCTGGAAGATGGAGAGGGGCACCATGACCACGATGTCATTGTTCCGCCCGAGCACCTCCCCTTGCTTTTCCAGCACGCCGACCACGGTGAACTTGTGGTCCCCCACGGTGATCTTGCGCCCGATGGGGTCGACGCGGTCAAAGAGCTTGGCGGCCACCTCCTGGCCGATCACGCACACCGCGTGTCGTCGCTCCACGTCCGTTTCGGTGATGAACCGACCGAACTCTGGCAACACATTGGCCGCGTCCTTGTAGTTGGCCTCCACGGCGTAGATGGTGACGTCGCTCAGCTTGGTGCTGCCGTACTTGACTGTGCGCCGCGTGCCGGTCATTGGCGAGACCACCGTGGCCAAGGTGCAGAAGCGCTTCAAGGCATCGGCTTCCTTGGTGGTGATGTTCTTGCGATTGCGATACTTATAGAACTCCCGCCCAGAGACCCAAGGAAACTTTTGCACGTAGAGCAAGTCAGCGCCCAGGCCGGCGATCTGCGAGTAGACGGCCTTGTTGAGTCCCTGAATGACCGACACAATCCCGGTGATGGTGGTGACACCGATAATGATGCCCAGCACGGTGAGGAAGGCGCGCATCTTGTGTGCCCACAAGGCCAACACTGCCATGCGGGCGCTGTCCCACAATGCTGTGGCAAAACGGATCATGCTCACCTCTCCTGGCCCGGTCTGTCAGTTGATGGCTTCGTCGCGCTCGATCATGCCGTCGCGAAGGCGGATGATGCGGTTGGTGTGCTCGGCGATGTACTCTTCGTGGGTGACCAAGATGATGGTGTTCCCTGCCTCGTGCAACTTCTCGAAAATGTCCATGATTTCTTGCCCAGTGCGCGTGTCGAGGTTGCCCGTGGGCTCATCAGCCAGAATGATCGAGGGCCTGTTGACCAAGGCGCGGGCAATGGCCACCCGCTGCCGTTGTCCACCGGAGAGTTCGTTGGGGCGATGGTGCATGCGGTCGGCGAGCCCCACCTTGGCCAGCGCCTCCTCGGCCAGTTGCCGTCGCTTGCTCGCCGGCGTGCCGTTGTAGATGAGCGGCAGTTCCACATTGTGCAGAGCGTCGGCGCGGGGCAAGAGGTTGAAGGTCTGAAAGACAAAGCCGATCTCGCGATTGCGAATCCCTGCCAGTTGGTCGTCGTCCATGGTCCCCACGTTCTGCCCTTTGAAGAGGTAGCGTCCGGAGGTGGGGGTGTCCAGGCAACCGAGGATGTTCATCATGGTCGACTTGCCTGACCCCGAGGGTCCCATGATGGCCAAGTATTCGTTCTCCTCGACGCGCAGGGAGACACCGCGCAACGCGTGCACGCGCTCGGCACCGACCTCGTAAATCTTCACCACATTCTCAAGCTCGATCAACATCTACCACCTCGACAGTTCTGCCTTCCGCAAAGGGACGGCCCCGAAGTCGCCCCGCCCGGCTACTTCTTCTCCTTGGCCACGGGCAGCTTACCGGAGCTAATCTTCACGGCAGCGCCATTCTTGAGCTCTTTGGAAAGCACGCGATAGCTGCCGGTGACCACCTGTTCACCCTCGCTTACCCCGCTGACGATCTCGATGTCCGTCTCGCTGCTGATACCGGTCACCACCGGGCGCATCTTGGCGACGCCGCCTTCGACCACAAAGACCACTTCGATCTGCTTGGGGGCGGCCTGCGCCTTCTTTTCCTCCTCAGACGGTGGCGGTCCGAAACCCTCCATGCTCTCGTCCCTGGTGCCGCCCTTCTTGCGCCGCCATTTCGAACCGCCCGCTTGGGCCAGCATTGTCGTATCCTCGGGCGTACGCATGGTGATGCACTGGATGGGGACGTAGAGCGCCTGGTCTTTCGACTTTGTTTCGATCTCCACGGTGGCCGACATGCCTGGTCTGAGCTGGGGCACGCGGTCCACCACCGACACTTTCACCTCAAAGTTGGTGATCTCCTCCTGGGTGCCACGCCCCCGGGTGATGGCGGTGTGGGCGACTTCACGCACCCGCCCCCGCAGTACAGTGTCGGGGATGGCGTCCACCTGGATGCGCGCGCTCTGCCCCTCGGTCACGTCCACCACATCATTCTCGTCGATCTCGGCGACCACCTCCATGCGCTCCAGGTCGGCAACCTCCATGATGACGTCTGCCTGGAACTGGGAGCCCAGGGTTATCTCACCCACCTCCTTGTTCAGCTTGATGACGGTCCCATCGATCGGCGACGTAATCGTGGTCTTGGCGAGGTTGTCCTCGGCCTGGGCCAAGGTGGCCTGGGCCTGTTCGACCTCGCTTTCGGCAAGCATTAACGCCGCCTCGACCGTCTGGAGCTGCGCCAACGAGGTCAGCTTCTGCGCGTAGAGCTCCTTGGCGCGCTCGTACTCGGCGCGCGTCTTGGTCAGGTTAGCCCGTGCCGATTTCAGGGTCGAGCGCGCCCTTTCCACTGCCGCCTCGTACTGTTCACGCTCCAAGCGAACCAGGAGCTGCCCACGTCGCACCTGTTGGCCCTCGCGCACCGGCAGCTCCACGATCTTGCCGGCCACATGCGCGGCGATGTTCACCTTGAGCTCCGGTTGCACCTTCCCCGAGCCGGAGACGATCTGGGTGATCGTCCCCCGCTTGACCGGCGCCACCGTCACCTCGAGTGCCTTCTTCTTGGCTGACTGGCTGCCGAGTATCACGGCCAGCGCTATGACAACCGCCAGGCCCACCAGGAAAATGACTGTTCTCTTCTTCTTCGCCATTGCCACTTCTCCAGCTGTGTCACCTTCAACTATGGGGAAAGGAGCGTGAACACCTGACTGCGCATGAATTGTCCGTCCAGATAGACCTCCACCCACCAATCACCTGCCGGTGCAGAGGCCGCCGTATCCAAGTAGAACCAGGTGACCGCATGCCCGCTGTCGGAGGTCAACTCCACCTCGCGATGGCCCTGGAGCTGCCCCTCGGGGTCGAACCATTTGGCCCCCACTGTGTGCGTCTTGTACCAGTTGCCCCACCTGATCCAGAGGTAGACGACGTCATCCACCCGAAACGTGGCAGTCACCAGGACCGGATGCGACTCTTCGTCCACCGCGACGCAGGTGAAGCACTCGATGATGTACGGCTCATCCTTGGTGGGCGCCACTACGCCGCCCCCTTCGCCCTCTATTTTCTCGCAACCGGGCAGCCCGGCCAGCCCTAAGAGGCAAGCAAGGAGGCCAACAATCGAGCCGCGTGCCATTGGCAACACCATGGGAGCCTTTCTCAGGACCCCTGGCCGACTTTGCCCAAGCTGCCCATCAGAGCTTCGAGAGTGGCCCGAGCAACTTGGCTATCGTATTTGGCGCCGATCACGATCTGCTTGGCGCGGGTGACCGCCACGCGCGCGTCGTTGATCTCCAATAGCGTGCCAGACCCCACCCGGTAGCGCTCCTCTGCCAAGCGCAGGTCCTCTTCGGCGGCCAGCAAGTTGTCGCGATTGATGCGGGCGATCTCCTGCACCGCCTCAAGGTAGAGGAAGGCCTGGTTGACGCGCAGCGCCAACTGTCGCAATTTGTCGGCATGCTCTTCCTGCACGCTGCGGTAGGAAGCGGCCTCGCGCTCCACCGCCGCCTTGTCCGCAAAGCCCCGGAAGAGGTTCAGGTCCACCTGCATGCCCAAGGAAAGGTAGTAATCTCGATTCAGGTCCTTCGAGTAGACTTTGTCGAAGAACTCGTTGTCGCGCGAATACGTAAGCCCGAGAGAAAAGGTGGGCAAGTAGGCCAGTTTGGCCGCGCGCACCCCCAGGCGAGCGGCCTCTAACGACTGCCGTAGCTCGCGCAGCTCCGGGTTGTTCTGCAAGGCCACTTCCAGCACCTGTTCGCGGGTGTACGGAAACGGCGTCTCGGCCGCCTCCACTTCCACCACCGAGAGTTCCGCCTCCGGATCGCGCCCCATGGCGACGTTCAGGTTCCCCTTGGCCGCACGCACCTCGTTTTCCTGGGAGATGACGTTGATTTTGGCTTCGCCCACGGTCACCCTGGCCTTGTACACATCGCCCTGCGCCGCTGCGCCAAGCTCAAACATGCTCTGCGTACGCCTGAGCTGTTCTTCCGCCGACTGCAGCGCTTCCCGATATACCTCCAAAAGCTTCGTGGCTTTGAGCAGGGCGAAGTATTTCGTGTACACATCCAGGACGACTGCCTGCTGGGCCGCGATGAACGCCTGCTCGGCTGCTTGCTGGCGCGAACGCGCCTGCTGCAGGAGGCTGATGCTCCGCCCCCAGTCGAACAGGTTCTGCGCCACCGACAGCCTGGCGTAATGGCTGTTGCGTTCCACGCCCTTTTGCACAATCTCGCGCTGTTCGTAGATGACCTGGCCGGTCTGCGGATCATAGCCCACCGGCACGTCCATCTTGCGAATGCGGTCGCCTTGGATGAACCGCCCCGAGGCGAAACTGGCGTTCACGTGGGGCAGGAGGCCGGACCACGTGCCCAGCACGGTGGCCTCCGCCAGATCCACCCCAAACTCCGCCTTGCGCACCCCGGCGTTCTTTTCGAGGGCCAGGGCGACACAATCCTCCAAGGTGAAAGGGCGCCCCGCCTGTTGCGCCTCAAGCCCCCCAGCTGCCGCAAGCACGCACAGAGTTGCAACGACCACACCAACTCTTGTCATCTCTTTGCTCCCGGAATGCCCGCCGGCCTAAGTGAGCGCCGCGGTGATCGCCGCCGCAGCCAGCGCGTAGACGATGTAGAGCGCCACCACGCCGGTGGCTGCCTTCTTCACGGTGAAGCGGTAAATGACCGCCATGCCAATGCACACCAGCACCAGCTCCCACAGCGAGAAGACATCGGTGCGCGCCAGGAGCTGGTAAAGAAAGGTGCCCTTCTGCTCGGGGTCAAGGAACGCGGCCAGGCTGGTCTGCACGTTCACTGTGCCCCGGGAGAGCATGAGCGGCGTCTTGACAATGGTGGCCAGGACACCGATCAGCGAGGTCCAGGTGTACATGGCAAACACCTTCTTGAAGTTGCTCGCGCCACCCAGGACGATGTTTCCTAAGAAAAGGAGGGCCAATGTGACGACCACTATGACGACCACCGCACCCACTGGTGCCATCACCGGGCCGGTGATCCGGCCGATCTTGGCCCCCACTTCCAGAGCCCGGTCTGCTTCCTCTGGAGTCATGCCCCGCTGTTCGATCAGCTTGTCCCGCTGCTTGGCCATGCCCTCTTCCATGGCCATCGGCGTGATGAAGATGGCGGCAACCACGGTGGCAATGACCACCAGCACCAGCGGCAGAACCCACCGGGGCCGGCGGTCGATCGCCTCATAGGCCTCACGCGGACTGACGAAAATGTTGACCAACGTCCCCAACAGGGAATCCCCCTGCCCAGACACTTGTGGATTCTCCATGCTCGTTTCCTCCGCAGCTTAGTCCTTCTGCAGCGCAGCGACCACCTGCTCTGCCTGCATGGCGCCGGCACTGCAACCACTCACCGAGTATACACTTCACCATCGGCAGTTATTGCAAGCCAGCTCCACCAAAAAAACCAGAAGATGGAACGAAAAACCGCCACAAAAGTTTCGGTCAAGGCATGCGCTTTTTCGTGGGTTCGCCGCTGGCCAGCACCTCGTCTTTGATGGAAAGCAGATAGTGGTAGGCCGCATCGTGCTCGTTGGGGATCTGGCCGTCCAGGATCGCCTCCTCAATCATCTTTTTCAGGCGCCCGACCATGGGGCCCGGTCCAATGCCGCACACAGCCATGATTTCGTCGCCGCGCACCGGCGACTGGAAGGCGCGCATGCGGTCTTTCTCTTCGACCTCATGGATGCGCTGCACCAGATGGTCGAAGTTGGCCAAGTGCTGGCTCACCCGCGCCGGGTTGCCCGAGGTGATGTCCGCCCGGCAGAGGATGAAGAGGTCCTCCAGGTGCTCGCCTGCCTGAACGATGAGCCGGCGTATGGCCGAATCGGTGACTCCTTCGTCCGCCAGGTGAATGGGGCGCAGGTGCAGGCGAATGAGTTTCTCCGCGTACTTCTCCACGTCGTTGGGCAGGCGCAGCCGCCGACAGATGCCCTTAATCATGCGAGCACCGATCTCGTCATGCCCGTGAAAAGTCCACCCCACGCGCGGCACAAAGGCCTTGGTCTGCGGCTTGGCCACGTCGTGGAAAAGCGCCGCAAAGCGCAGCGGAAAACTCTGGCTGACTGCCGCCACATTGTCCAGGACCTTCAGCGTGTGGAGGAAGACATCCTTGTGATGATGGCGGCCGATCTGCTCCACTCCCTTGAGCGCGCTGATCTCGGGCAGCACCACTTCCAGCACCCTGGTCTCATCCATCAGTTTGAAGCCGATGGACGGACGGCTCGCCAAGAGGATCTTGCGCAGCTCCTCGCTGATGCGCTCCTGGGAGACGATGGCGAGCCGCTCGCGCATGGCGGCAATCGCGGCCTTGGTGCGTTTTTCCAGGCGAAAATCAAGCTGGGTGGCGAAGCGTATGGCCCGCATGATGCGCAGCGGGTCGTCCTGAAAAGTCACCTCGGGGTCCAGCGGGGTGCGCACCAGGCGGTGCTCCATGTCTTGCCTGCCGCCGAAGGGATCCACCAGCTCCATCCAGGAGGCGCTATTTAAAGACAGGGCCATGGCGTTGATGGTAAAGTCCCGCCTGGCCAAGTCATCGGCAAGGGTGGCCTTGCGCACCGAGGGCTTGCGCGAGTGGGGCTCGTAGCTTTCGGCTCTGGCCGAGACAAACTCCAACTTGCGGCCGTCCAGCAGGAAGGAGGCGGTACAGAACTTGTCGTACACTACAAAGCCCGTGCCCTGCAGCCTCTTCTTGACCAGGCGCGCGAACTCCGGGCCGTCGCCCACCACGACAAAGTCGATATCGGCGCTGTCCATGCCGCGCAGACGGTCGCGCACAAAGCCCCCAACGGCATAGACCGGCAGGCCTTGCTCGTCAGCCAGGGCCCCTATCTGGGCCAGTATCTCTTCAGTGGTCACGTTGCCTCAGGAATCCGAAAATCCTCGCTCTACAACTTCCCCGACCGCAGTATGGCCACCACTAACCACACCCCCAGCAGGCCGGCAAATGCATAGCCCACGATCCCCAGGACCGAAATACCCAGCAGCGACGGCCCCACATGCGCCGCGATAATCATGGAGGAAGCAACGATGAGCGCAGCGATGATCAGGCTGAAGGAGAGCCGGTTAGAGGAACGGTCAATCTCCCGAATGAGGTTCTCCAACCCTTGATGCCTAAGCTCGGCGCCGATCTTTCCGGCGCTCACACGTCGCAGCAGCACCTCCATTTCGTGGGGCAAGGTCAAGGCGAGCTGGTACAGGTCGCGCAGGCCTCTTCCCAGCTGATAGGCAACCCGTCCCGGTTCGAACTGCCGCCACATGAGCTTGCGCGCATAGGGACCGATGGCCGCCGCAAAGGAAAAGTCGGGGTCCAGCTTCTCGGCAATGTCCTCGTAGGAGCCCAAGGTCTTGCCCAAGAGCATCAAGTTGGAGGGGACGCGCAGCCGGTGCCGCGCCAAAACCGCAACGGCATCGTCGAGTACCGCCTTCATCCGCAATTTGCCCAAGTTGACGCCGTAGTAGCGGTCGATGAACTCGCCGATGTCCAGGCGCAGCAGCCGCTCGTCGCTGCCCTGGGGCACAATCCCCATCTGGGCCATGACGCGCAGGATGAGGCTCACGTCGCGCCGGGTCACCCCCACCAGAAGGTCCGCGAACAGAGCAAGCATCTGGTCGTCCAGCCGACCCATGATGCCAAAGTCCACCGGGGCGATCGTCCCATCTCTGCGCACCAGCAGGTTGCCAGGGTGCGGATCGGCGTGGAAGAAGCCGTCTTCAAAAACCTGCTTCAGGACAAAGTCGGTGCCGCGCCGCACCAAGGCCTTCAGGTCGACGCCCATGGCGCGGAGACTCTCCACGTCGGAGATCTTTACTCCCTCCACATACTCCAGCGTCAGCACCCGGGACGTCGTCAGCTCCCAAAACACGGCCGGCACATGTACTCCCGGGAGTGTGGCGCAGTTGCGGGCGAAGAGCTCCACATTGCGCGCCTCGCTCATAAAGTCCAACTCGCGCCTGGTGGTCCTGGCCAACTCCTCCACCATCCCCACCGGGTCGAACTGGTGGCTCTCCGGGACATGCCGTTCGATGAGGCGCGCCAAGTCCAAGAGGATCTCCATATCCACTTCGATGAGCTCGCCGATGCGCGGTCGCTGGATTTTGACCACCACTTCCTGTCCATCCACGGTGCGGGCACGATGCACCTGGGCAATAGATGCCGATGCCAGCGGCTCGTTGTCGATGGAAGCGAACCGCGCGAGAGCCGGTTCCTGGAGCTCCTGGTGCAGTGTCTGCTCCAGAACAGAAAACGGCTCCGGCCGCACCTGATCCTGGAGGAGGGCAAGCTCGGCAAGAAGGTCGGCAGGCACCAGGAACGACCGCGTGCTGAGCACCTGGCCAAGTTTCACGAACGTGGGGCCAAGCTCCTCCAAGGCCATGCGAATGCGCCTGGCGGTGGTAACGCCTTCCACCCCACGCCGCACGCGCGCAAGTCGCCGCCCCAAGTGCAAGTAGGCAGCCAGGTCCAGCCTTTCCGCCAGGTCAGCGAACCCGTACTTGATGAGCACCATGGCGATCTGGCGGTAGCGCTTGAGGTGGCGATATCGCCGGTGAATCGTTAGCACGTCTGCTCCTTTGCTTGCGGTCGGCTCCCGGGTCTCTGCTTCCGCGAAGGAGCCCAACTGCCGGTGACGAGTTAATTTAACAAACGCCCGACCAAAAATCAACGCGTTTGTGGGTGGCCGGCATCCGGTCAGACCGTCTCATTTCTAACACACTGTGTCACCGTGTCGCAACGCCTGCGCTTCTCCTGCACCACGGCGCGAAACGGAAACGATGGAGCCAAACAACGATGGGCCGGAAGATGCTGTTGTCTCGTGACTTAGCTTACCAAGAGCAACATTGGGTGTCCCGGCGCTTCCAAAATCGGGCGCCGAGGCGGTTTCGGGCATGGCATTACTTTTGCGGGCTGTCTGGCGTAACGAGTGGGCCTTCCGCGGCGAGGGCGCGTCCCTTGTAGTGAGTGTCCAGGCCCACAAGTTGTTCAAAAAGTGCTTGCTTTTGTGAATTCAATTGCTAATTTTACACGCTGTGAAGCGGGTGGGATGAACGGTATCGGTCGTCACTCTCTGCTTCAGGGGCACAACCATAAGCAGTGGAGGCTGAGATGGCAGCGAAACGGATACAGGCCAGCACGCTGATCGGAGTTGGTCTCCTCCTGTTCTATACGACAGCGGCGGTTGCACAACAGGGCTCCATAGGTAACAGGGCTACCGCCGACCCCGCGTACACCGGGTATGCAGCTTGGATCAAGCTGACCGTGGCGGGGCCCGCAGGGAACAATTCTCTCAACGACAACTTTGCCGGTGCGAAGGTCGAGATTGACCTGAATATCGACGGCGACAACAATGAAGCCACCAACCCTGGCGACGTGTACGAAGCCAGTGGCGACGCCGGAGAAATGGTGACTGACCCGCTTGGCTCCGGCGGCGCCTTTGACCAGTACTTCTACGTGCGCATCAAATCCGGCGCGAACAACCCGTTCCCGGATGGAGTAGGTTACGACACCGACCTCCGTCCGCGCGTGAAATTTGCCGCCAGCGGGTTTCTGCGTGTGGGTGGGGTGCCGATACAGACCGAGACCGGCTTTGTGAACGCCACCGACGACATCACCCCCAGGATGCGCAAAATCGAGCACTATGACGACGGTACAGGTCATATGCCCGGTTCTCCTGGCAATCAGGTGCAGTACGACGGCTACATTGACAAGATCATCATCGAGTGGAGCGAGCCCATGCGCACCAGCAATGTGGCCGCCAGCACAGCCATCTTCGGTGGCCTCGGCTCCTCGGTGAGCAGCATTGAAGCTACCGGTGCGTGGGCCGACAACAAGCATTTTGTCATGTGGCCCGTGTCCATTTCGCCGAACTCCGGCATCACCCCAACCCTGTCCTATTACCCCCCACCCAGCAACAGCGACAAATTTGCCAGCGCAACTTTGCAGTACGCCGAGACGCATGCCAAGGTGGTGACCGACCGCTCCGGCCCGGCGATTGTCAGCGCGCAGACCAAGCGCGCCACCCGGCGCCAGGCCTTGGCTGCAGCGCTCGCGGCCAAGCGCATCCGCGTGGTCTTTAGCGAGCCGGTGGCCTTCAACTACATCCAGGGTACTGACTTTACCGTGACCATCAACGGCGTCAACAACCCGGTGGCCAGCATCGTCTCGCCCACCACCGCAAACCCACCGACCAATACGTACGAATTCGCCCTGACCAACGACTTTGTCCACGAGGATGTGACCGGAAGCATCTCCTACACGGGGACGATGCTGGTGCGCGACGTCAGCCCCGACAGCAACTACAACGGCGTGGGGCCCACAAGGACAATCACCGACGGTATTCTCCCCAACATTGTCTCCGTGCGTACCGTTGACGGTCTCTCGGCCACCAATGCTGGCGCCAATGGCTGGGGTTACTTGGACTGGGTGGAGGTCACCTTTGACCACACTTACAACGGCATGGACCAGGCCCGCCTCAGCACTTTGGGCTTCACCGTCACTGGCACCGGTATATTGACCATTGGCGCCACCGGCAGTTGGGCCAGCGCCACCACGTTCCGCATTCCTTTGGTGGCCACTTCCCCGAAGGTGCCTAATACTGACCTTGTGCCCACGGTGACCTATGTCAACCCGGGGTCGACTACCGGTTTGCGGAGCGCCGTCAACAACGGGTTGGCCGAGAACTTGCTGGCAACCGATGTGACACCATCCTCGGAAAATGCCTCGCCCGTGCAGATTATCGACGGTGCCGGCCCAGCCCTCATCGAAGCTTACACTGCTGGTGGCAACAGAATCAGGCTCACGTTCAGTGAGAAGGTCAACACGGCCGGTTGGCCCACCACCGAACCGGCCGCCCAGGTGCCTTCCCGCTTCAAGTGGTTCGTCGGCCTGCGGAACTTTAGTGCGGCCGGAACCAAGGTCTTTTTCACCGGGCTCTCTGGCACCAATCAGGACAATGTCATCTACCTGAACAGCACCGGGGCCACCTGGACAAAGACCGATAGCGGCTTCGTCAACTTTTATGGGACCAACGTCGTCTACGACGTCGCCACCCCTGCTAACGGGAACCTGCAGTGGGACGACGACGGCTCCATAGTCGGCTTCACCGGGACCACTTCCGACGTCAAAGTGAAACGTGACAACATCGCCCCTATCCTCCTTGGTTTGTACACGCAGGACTTTGACGCCGACGGGACGTTAGATCACTACCGCTTCGTGTTCGATCCTCTGTCTCCCATCTTCCCGAAGACGTCGTTCAAGGCGGCAAACTGGACGATTGCAGGCTATGACGGACCGAAGTCGGGCATCAGCCTGAACATGAACGTCTACAATCCGGCACACGCGCAGTACAAACCCACGGCCATCAACACCTTTGGCGATACGGTGGAGGCATACATCTCGTTCAACGAGACTACGGCTGGTGGCCCACCTGCCACCCCGTATGGCGGTGACACAGGGGATGTGCCGGACGTAATTGTAGAAGCTGGAAAGGGCTTCGCGGACTGGGCCGACAATGTGATGGCCGCCTTGGGCGAGGGCCTCTCCTTGGAGAGCGATAAGGCTGGCCCGGCCATCATGAGCGCCAAGACCATCTCTACAACCACCGTGGAAATCCTCATGAGTGAAAAGGTCCAGGGACTGGACTTGGCCGACTTTGACCTCACCATGGGTTTTGTCCCGCCGCTGGCCTCGGTGACCCAACCCAGCGACGCTCGTGTGCTGCTGACCGTCGCCCCTTACGCCCAGTGGGCACCCACGCAGACGGGCACCGTTCGCCTGACCGGGGTCAACAAGATCTATGACGATATCGCCGGCACTAACAACGGCAACATGCAGACTGCCTCCATCGCCGTGATCGATGCCACGGCCAGTTACTTCATAGTCAGCCAAGTCTACAAGGAGGGGTCGCAGTTCACCGGTGTGCCGTTTGACATCAAAGTTATCGCCAAGGATTCCCACGGTACCACTGACGTGAACTTTACGGTACCCATCCAGTTCGCTGCCAACAAGCAGCGGGTGACCCTCCCGACCGGCGTGCAACGCCTGACCAACGGCGAAGGGGTGTTCCAGATCGTCTGCTATGACACTACCTCGAACTTGGTGATTACGGTCTACAAGACCACCGATCCCGGGGTGAACGGCTCAACTGAGCCAATAGAGGTGGTGGAAGCGGTGATCGACGCACCCAACACGCTCACCGTGAAGGACTACAAGGGTGCCGACGGCGAGGGGGACCAGGGTGGTTATGTGACGCTGGTCTGGGACTTTTCGCAGAACCATCCTGGCATCGGTACGGTCAACATTATCGACTACTACCAGATCTACCGCGTGGTCGAGGGCAAGCTCTTCCATTGGGGCACCGTGCAAGCGACTGACCCGCGAAAGAGCGAGGCGGACTCGGTGCGCGTGGTGGTGCCCACCTATGACAATGTGATCTCGGACTTTTACGTGCAGGCTGTCAAGAATCCTCCCCCGCTCACGGCTGCGGCCCCGCTCTTGCCTGATGAGGACGCCATCCCGCTGCCGGCGGGGTACGTGTTTGCCATGCCGCCGAAGGGCGACAATGGCGAGGTGACTGTCGCTGCCGCCATGACTGCTGGGCAGTTGGTGTCGCCGCTCACCAAGGGCACGGGTGGCGCCACTGACGACATCCCGCCGGCAGCCATCACCGAGGCGGCTATTCGCAAGATTAGTGCGCAGGCGAAGCTGTTCTGGCCAAAGGTCACCAAGGGCATCGATGGCTCGCCGGAGCGTTCGCGGATTACCTATCGCGTGTATGCGCACCCCAGCAATGCCTTCTTTAACGTTGGAGACCCGGACGCGGTACTTCTGGGTAGCTGCGCAGATACCTTCTTGGTGGTGAACGTCGATGCCTTGCGGCGGTTCTACATGGTGGTGGCCATGGACGACAACAACATGTCCGGCCCCTCCAACCGCGTCGGCCATTACGGCTTTGCCTTGAACAAAGGCGAGACGCGCAAATACACGCACATCTCGCTGCCGCTGATCGATCCGAACATCACCGACGCCAAGTCATTAGCCGCCAGCATCGGCGGTGTGGCTGCGGTGTACAAGTTGGACCCAGCGACCAACGCCTACACCACGTACTGGCTGCCAGATATGGGTTTGGGCACCAACTTCCCCATCACCCCTGGCATGGCCTGCTTGGTCAACCTGAAGAGCGACGCACCCAGCACCTGGTTCATGGTGGGGTCGGTGCCGTACCCAGGCAGCGTTCGTTTCACGCTGGCCAAGACCAAGACGCGTACCTACAATGAGATCAGCGTGCCGCTTGACCGTCTGACCCTGACCAACGCCGCACAGCTGGCCGCCAGCATTGGCGGCGTGGAGGCGCTCTACCGGATCGACCCGGCTACCAACGCCTTCACGCAGTATTGGCTCGTGGCTCAGGGCTTGGGCACGAATTTCCCCTTGAACCCAGGCGAACCGGTGCTCCTGTTGGTGAACCAGTCGGCTCCCAATCAGTGGCCGGCAGGCAGCATGACCGCTGCGCTCCCTGTGGGCGAACAGCCTGCGGGCGCAAAGGAAGAATGACCGGTGGGGGTAATCCCCCGCCTTCGATCACTATGGAAGACTACCCAAGGGAGGTTGCTATGAAAGGCCTGCTGAGCTTTGCGCTGGCGCTCTTGGCAATAGCGGTGCTCACCGGCCCAGCTGCAGCACAAGGGCCGCTGACCGCCATCGTCTACGGGCAGGTCCTCAATCCTGACCTGAGCAAGCCCGATTCGGCGGACATCAAATACCGGGCTTATCTGACCAATGACCCGCTCGACACGCTGGTGGGTCGCTCACAGAAGGAAGGGATGTGGAGCTTGGCACTGGCCCTTTTCGCCGGCGGCTCGTTCCCCTGGAAAGTGGGCGACACCTTAGCCATGCGCTTCGAGAACGTGGGCAATGGGCCCTTCAAGGGTGCGGTGACCTACTTGCGCTACGTGACCACCAACGAGGACCTGCAGTACGCGGGCCAGTCCGCGTTGCCCGTGGAACTGGTGGAGTTCGTTGCCGCAGTGGAACAGACCGAGCTTGCCACACGGGTGCGCCTCACCTGGAAGACGGCTTCCGAGAGCAACAACTATGGCTTCGAAGTGCAGCGTTCACCGGACAGGAGCAACTTCCAGACGCTGGCGTTCATCCCCGGCGCCGGCACCACCGCTGCACGGCAAGTCTACGAGTACGTCGACCAGGAGGTAAAGGCTGGCACCTATTACTACCGTTTGAAGCAGGTTGACCGTGACGGCTCCATCCAGCTCACCGAGCCGCAATGCGTCGAGGTAGCGGCACCGCGGGCCTACGCGTTGCGGCAGAACTACCCGAACCCGTTCAACCCGTCGACCGAGATCGTGTACCAGCTCAAAGAGCGTGGGCGAGTCTCGCTGGTGGTGTACAACGTCCTGGGCGAGCAGGTGGCTACCTTAGTTGACGAAATGCAGGAGGCCGGCATCCACCGTGTGACCTTCAACGCTTCCGGCCTCCCCACCGGCGTGTTCTTCTACCGGCTGCGGGTGAACGGTTTCGACCAGATGCGGAAGATGGCAGTGGTGAAGTAGTCCCTCCAGAGGCGCGCGGGCACATCTCGGCGTTGGGCGCCCATCTCCTGCCCCCGGGGCGTCCTTATGCGTGAGAAGTGGGTGAGTCTGCCCGCGCGCCTTCGTTTTTCCCGCCGAAAAGTGAGAGCCGGGCCCCATGAGCAAGAATCTGGATCCTTCCCCTATTTCCCCTGAAAATCCTTGAAATTGTCCCCGCTTTGCGTTATCTTTTGCCATTGATCGGGCGTCTGCCGAGACGGGCGCTCAACAGCACCTGCCAAGCATCACTGTCAAGAGGAGACCTATGGCCAAGGGAATCACCCCGCGACACGAGGACTATGCACGCTGGTACACCGACGTCATTGCCGCTGCAGAACTTGCCGACTATGCACCGGTCAAGGGCTGCATGGTCATTCGCCCTAACGGTTACGCCATCTGGGAAAAGATCCAGAGCACCTTAGATCGCATGTTCAAAGAGACCGGTCATGTGAATGCCTACTTTCCGCTGTTCATTCCGGAGAGCTACTTGCGGCGAGAGGCGGAGCATGTGGAGGGCTTTGCCCCAGAGTGCGCGGTGGTGACCCATGGCGGGGGCAAGAAATTGGAGGAGCCTTTGGTGGTGCGGCCCACCTCGGAGACCATCATCTGGGCCATGTACCGCAACTGGATCCATTCGCACCGCGACCTGCCGCTCCTCATCAACCAGTGGGCAAACGTCGTCCGCTGGGAGATGCGCACGCGCCTGTTCTTGCGCACCACCGAGTTCCTTTGGCAGGAGGGGCACACCGCCCATGCTACTGAACAGGAGGCCGAGCACGAAGCGCTGCTCATCCTTGACCTCTACCGCCGCTTCGCGGAGGAGTATATGGCCATGCCGGTCTTCGTCGGGGTGAAGACGGAGAAAGAAAAGTTCGCCGGTGCCGTGCGCACCTACTGCATCGAGGCCATGATGCAGGACAGGCGCGCGCTGCAGGCAGGGACCTCGCACAACCTGGGACAGAATTTCGCCAAGGCCTTTGATGTTACCTACCAGGACGAGCAGGGGAAGCAACAGTACGTCTGGGCCACGAGCTGGGGTGTGTCCACCCGTCTCATCGGCGCACTGATCATGTGCCACAGCGACGACAACGGGCTTGTCCTGCCGCCGCGCTTAGCAAGCCTCCAGGCGGTGGTGGTGCCCATCTGGACAGGCGACACGGAGCGCGACGCGGTGCTGGCCTACGTGCGCCAGCTGACCGCCTCGTGGACTGGACGCTTGAGCTTCAAGATCGACGACCGCGACAACTATCGGCCAGGCTGGAAGTTCAACGAGTGGGAACAGCGTGGCGTGCCTATCCGCATCGAGGTGGGGCCGCGCGACATGGCCCAGCAGCAGGTCGTCCTCGTGCGACGCGATACGCGCCAGAAGACTGTCGTGCCTGCCAGTGCCTTGCCCGGCGCAGTGACAGAAGAGTTGGAATCGATGCAAAAGGACTTGTTAGCCCGGGCGCGGGACTTTCGCGACCGCTACACGCAGAAGGTCGACGATTACCCGACTCTTACCCGCCTCATCGAAGAACCAGGCGGCTTTTTCTGGGTGGACTGGTGCGGCGAGCGCGCCTGCGAGGACCGCTTGCAGGAGGAGACCAAGGCCACCATCCGCCTCATTCCATTCGAGCGCGTGCTCGAGCGCGGACCGTGCATACTCTGCGGGCAGCCTTCTCAGCACCGCGTGCTCGTGGCAAAGGCCTACTGAGGCGACGGCCATGCGTGCGGCACAAGAGCGCGCGACCTAAGGACCAGAACTGGAGCGACAGCGAGCGCCAGGATCAGAGGAGAAGACATTGGAAGAGACACTGCTCCGCTTCTTCAGGGGACTGAGCGACATTGTGTGGGGCCCACCGATGCTGGTCTTGTTGGTCGGCACCGGCATCTTCCTGACCATCCGGCTGCGCGGGCTGCAGTTTCATGGCCTGCTCCATTCGCTCTACCTGGCCCTGGTCAAACGCAAGGAGGAGAATGCCACCGAGGGGGACATTTCGCATTTCCAGGCACTGATGACCGCGTTGGCCGCCACCGTGGGCACCGGGAACATCGCCGGCGTGGCCACCGCCATTGCCTCCGGAGGGCCAGGCGCCTTGTTCTGGATGTGGATCACCGGTCTCTTCGGCATGGCCACCAAGTACGCCGAAGCAGTGCTTGCCGTCAAATACCGCGAGGTGGATGAGTTCGGAACCATGAGCGGCGGGCCGATGTACTACCTCAGCAAAGGGCTCGGCGCCAAGTGGTTAGGGGTCATCTTCGCCGTGTTTGCTTCGGTGTCAGCGTTCGGTATTGGCAACATTGTGCAGTCCAACTCGGTGGCCGAGGCGGTGCGCACCTCGTTCCCCGTCGTGCCGACTTGGGCCGTGGGGACCGTTATGGCTGTGGCCACGGCATTGGTCCTCCTCGGGGGCATTAAGAGTATTGGCAGGGTGGCAAGCCTCCTGGTGCCGGTGATGATTGTCTTCTACATGCTCGGCGCCACTGTGGTGGTAATCCTCAACTACCGAGGTATCCCCAGTGTTTTCTCACTGGTGATGAAGGGGGCGTTCACCGGGACGGCGATGTTCGGCGGCTTCCTCGGCGCCTCGGTGCGCGAAGCAATTCGCTGGGGGGTGGCGCGCGGCGTCTTCTCCAACGAGTCCGGCCTGGGCAGTGCTCCCATTGCTGCAGCTGCCGCGCAGACCAGGAATCCGGTCACCCAGGCGCTGGTCTCCATGACGCAGACCTTCATCGACACCATTGTCGTCTGCTCGTTCACGGGCTTTGTCATCATCTCCACCGGCCTGTGGACCAGCGGCAAGACCGGCGCAGAGCTGACTACCCTCGCCTTTAACCATGGCCTGCCCGGGAACAGCGGCGGCATGATTGTGGCCATCGGCCTCATTCTTTTTGCCTACTCCACCATCATCGGCTGGAGCTACTATGGCGAAAAGTCGTTGGAATACCTGTTGGGCCCCGCCTCGGTCAGGCCCTATCGCGCGCTCTTCTGCGTGATGGTCTTCGTGGGGAGCGTCATCAGCAAGTTGGAGCTCGTGTGGTCATTCGCCGACGTCATGAATGGCCTCATGGCTCTGCCCAACCTGGTGGGGCTCCTCGGCCTCTCCGGGGTTGTGGTTGCAGAGACGAAAAAGTACTACTGGAGTGAGCGGGCACGGGCTCACTGAACAGTGCCGACTCTGGGCAAGGTGAGGTAACCATGAACGCCAAGCGCGAGAAGATCGAGCTGGAGATCCCGTCCAAGGCGGTGCACATCAGCCACGCTGCTTGCGGCAATGGCTGCAGCCTCATGGACGAAACGGTGCAGATCGGCGGCCACGCCTCCATCAAGGCGAAGATCCGTTACGCCGGGCAGGAAGGGATCATCAACCTCGACCCGGTGTACGGCAGCTTTGAGCACCGCTGCACCATCGACGTTCCATGCGGGGCGGTCGTCGAGTTCTTCTGTCCCCACTGCGGAGTTTCTCTCAAAGGCCAAGATACCTGCAACGTCTGTTCGTCGCCGACCTTTGTGTTGCATCTGCCGCGGGGAGGCGTCGTGGAAGGCTGTTTGCGAAAAGGGTGCTTCGAGCACTCCCTAAAGATTGTCGATGCAGAAGAGCTGCTCAAGCGTCTGTTTGACGAGCACACCCTGGACGCATACCTGTGACGCAGCCGAACACAAATACGCAGTCACCGCACAAAGTCGGGTATGTGGCGTTGGTGGGCCGCCCTAACGTCGGCAAGTCGACGCTGGTGAACGCACTGCTGCAGTTCAAGCTGTCCATTGTCACACCCAAGCCCCAGACCACGCGTCACCGCATCTTGGGGATTCTGTCGGAGCCCGGATGCCAGGTTATTTTTCTCGACACTCCCGGCTTGATCCAGCCGCGGTACGCGTTGCAGGCGGCGATGATGCGTGCTGCAGAGCGGGCCATGGCCGAAGCGGACATTGTCGTCGTGCTCCTGGACGTCTCCACACCCTTGCAGGAGGAGGATTTCCAAACGCTGGAGCAGGTCAAGGCCCACGGCAAGTCACTGCTCATCGCGCTGAACAAGATCGACTTGATCAACAAGGCCAACCTCTTGCCCATTATCGACCAGCTCGCGCAACGTTTCCCTGAGACGGAGATTATCCCCATCTCTGCACTGCAGCGCGACGGGCTCGATGACCTCAAGGCGGCTATTGTGCAGCGCCTGCCCGAGGGCATGCCCCTCTATCCGGAGGATCAGCTCACTGAGCATCCGGAACGCTTTTTCGTGGCGGAAATCATCCGCGAGAACATTTTCGAGCGCTATGGCGAAGAGATCCCTTATGCCACCGCCGTGCAGATTGAAGAGTTCAAAGAGCGACCTGGGGGGAAGGATTTCATCAGCGCCCGTATCGTGGTAGAGCGCCCTTCGCAGAAAGCAATCCTCATCGGCAAGGGTGGACAGGCCCTCAAGGAGGTCGGGAAAGCGGCGCGCGTCGAGATCGAACAGTTCTTGGGACGGCCCGTTTTCCTCAAACTGTGGGTGGCGGTGCGCGAGAAGTGGCGCTCCGACGAAACGCTGTTGCGCGAGTACGGCTACCAGTAATGTGTCACCCCCTGCCGTGCGCCGACCACGTTGCGACCAAAGCCACGCCGTGCAAGAGCAAAGTTTCCATGAGCAGGATTAGCCAGGCGACACGAGTCTTCTCGGGCCTTCGAGGCAAGCCGGCGGCACCGGCCCGGCCGTGCAGGACGAAGAGCTCCGCGGGCAGGTGCCTCCCCTGTGCGCCGCCTCCTGTCCGGTCGCAAGCTCCCCTGCTGGTTGCCTTGGGGCTCCTTGCCGCCGCGGCAGTGCTGTGGCTGAGCTGTGCCCCGCATGTGCCTCCTGCCGGAGTGCCGGTCCCCCCGCAAGAGCCTGAGGTCACCATCCGCGTCGGCATTGTGCAGGGGCGGGACAGAGTAGAGTTTGCCACAGCCGATCCCTACCGCATCGTTGAAGCTGGGGGCAAGGTTCTCATCGACAAGGGGCAGGCGCGCTCGCTGTGGGAGGTGACGGTGGAAGGCGGCAGGCCAGCGCCCTCGGTCTTTTTGCTGGTCGTGCAGACCACCAAGGACCGGGCTGCCGCCGAGCGGCTCCTGGCAGACCTTCGCGCCAAAGGCGTGGAAGCCACCGTCGACGTGCTGGGCAAGGTGGTGCAGGTGGGCGGCAGAGAGTTGCGCGACTACCGCACCTACCGCGTGCGCCTGAAGCGCCTGTTCCCCTCCAGACAGGAGGCGCAAAGGTGGCAGGGGAACGTGGCCGGCATCTGGACCACCATCGTGGAAGAGCCCGGGCACACACCAGAGGGCACTCTCTCCCTGCGCAACGTGCACACAGGCCAACGCATCTTCTCCTCGCTGCCCGTGCGCATAGAAGGCTCGCGCGTGGCCATCAAAGATGTGCCGGTCGCGGAAGGTTACATCCACGAGCGGCGCGAAAACCGCCTATTTCGCGGTGCGATGGAGTTTATGGTGGACAGGGCCGGCAAAGTCACGGTGGTAAACGTGGTGAGCCTTGAAGACTATTTGCGCGGGGTGGTGCCCTACGAGATGCACGGCGATTTCCCCTTGGAGGCGCTCAAGGCGCAAGCAGTGGCGGCGCGCACCATGGTCCTCTACACCATGGGCAGCCGCCATCCCTATGACCCCTTCGACGTGTGCGCCGACGTTCATTGCCAGGTCTACGGCGGAGTGGTCGCCGAGACTGAGCAGAGCAACTCAGCGGTCCTCGCCACCGCAGGGGAGGTGCTCACCTACGGCGGGCAACTGTGCGAGGTGGTCTTTTCCAGCTGCTGTGGAGGACACACCGAGCACAACGAAAACGTTTGGCAAGGCACCGCTCAGCCATACCTTCGCGGCGTGCTCGACATCGAGGAAGGGGCAAGGTTCACCGGCAGGTACGACTTGGCCAAGGAGGAGGTGCTGCGTCGCTGGATCGAGGGGCGGCCTGCGGTGTTCTGCAACGTTGGTCAGTCATCCGTGCCAGCCGGTTTCGGGTATGCTGCTGAAGCCTTCCGCTGGGAGCTAAAGGTGAGCGCCAGCCAAATCCGCCGCACGGTACTCGCCGCCACTGGCCAGGACCCTGGGGAGGTCACAGAGCTTGTCCCCCTGCAACGCGGTGTCTCTGGCCGCATCGTGCGCCTGCAAGTGAAGGGCAGGAACAAGACCGTCACCCTTTCCCAGGAGCTGAACATCCGCAAGGCGCTGGCCGAGCCCCCACTGCGCAGCTCGTGCATCGTCATCGATCGGGAGCAGACGGCATCCGGGGAGGTTTTTTTCCACATCCGCGGCGCGGGCTCGGGGCACGGAGTGGGCATGTGCCAGACCGGCGCCGCCATGATGGCTCTGCGTCACGGCAAGGACTACCGCCAGATCCTCCGCCACTACTTCACCGGAGCAGAGATCACCGGGCTCTATTGACATGCGCGTGCTCATGATCTTCGTGGACGGGCTCGGGATCGGCCGCCACGACCCCGCGTGGAATCCCTGCAGCGCTGAGGGTCTGCGCTTCTTCAACAACTTTGCCGATCGTCAGCGCCCGGAGCCCGTGCCGTTCGGCGGCATGGTGCTCGGTCTGGACGCCACCCTGGGTCTGCCTGGCTTGCCGCAGAGTGCCACCGGTCAGACTGCGCTGCTCACGGGCGTCAATGCTGCCCAGCTTCTCGGCCGCCACCTCAACGGCTTTCCCAACGGCAAGCTGCGTGAGGTCATTGCCCAGCACTCCCTGCTCAAGCTCCTGGCCGAGCGTGGCCGCAAGGTAGCCTTCCTCAACGCCTTCCGCCCGCCTTTCTTCGACTATGATCCTTTTCAGATCATCCGCCACCTGTCGGTGACGAGCGTGTGCAATCTGTACGCAGGGCTGCGCTTCTTCGACCTCGACGACCTGCGCGCCCGCCGCTGCATCTACCAGGACTTTAGCAATGAGGCGCTGCGTCGCCGCGGGTACGAGCTCCCCCTGTTCTCGCCCGAAGAAGCAGGAACGATCCTTGGTACGCAGGCTGCTGCCTACGACTTTTGCCTGTACGAGTACTTCCAAACTGACCGGGCTGGCCACGCGCAGGAGACGTCGACGGCAGTGCAACTGCTCCGCGACCTGGAGAGGTTCGTGGCCGCCACGTTGCAGAGCGTTGACTTGCAGGAGACCCTGGTGGTGCTTACCAGCGACCACGGCAACATCGAAGACCTGTCCGTTAAGGGGCACACCCGCAATCCGGCAATGACCCTGATCTGGGGCCGTGGAAAGGAGGATTTCGCCTCGGGCATGAGCTCCATCCTCGACGTCGCCCCGAAGATCCTCGAGCTGCTCGGCTAAGTCTCGGCCTCATCTTCTCTGCCCGCTGCGCAAAAAGGGCTTGACACTTCTCATATTATTTGCTATAATTACTCGGCACAAGGCTCCAGTCAACTTCCGGGAACGGCCCTGCCGGGGACGGGGCGCGACATTTGCGTGAGGTTCATGACATGTTAGTCTCGGTACGAGTTGATCGGGTCACGTTGGACACCGCGACGAGTCGGTTCGTGGTCGTCCTCAGAGACGACGCCCACAATCGCTGGTTGCCAATCGTGGTTGGCTCCACCGAGGCCCAGGCTATCGCCCTCCAGCTGGAGAAGGTAGAGCCTCCCCGTCCGCTGACCCACGATCTCATGAAGAACCTCCTGGAATCCCTCGACGCCAAAGTGTCGAGAGTTGTAGTCACCGAGCTGCGCGAGAACACCTACTACGCGAAGATCGGGCTGCAACTTGACGGCAAGAAGCGGGAGATCGACGCACGCCCCAGTGATGCCATCGCCCTCGCCCTGCGCATGAATGCGCCGATCTTTGTGGTGGAGGAGGTGATGAAGAAAGCGGCCGTGGTTGACCGGCAGGAGGCCAGGGAGCGCGAAGTGCCGCTGGAGGAGCGCTTAGAGCAACTGGCGGCGGAACTGGAGGGCGCAATCCAAGAGGAGCGTTACGAGGACGCGGCGCGCCTGCGCGACGAAATACGCAAGCTCAAAGAACAGCAGGCGGCGTCAAAGTAATCACAGGCACACGCCACCGCCTTTGACGACAAGAACAACCCGCGGCCACGCGGGGCGGAAGAGGTACAGGCCGAAGGCAAGCGCCGCTTGACTTTCGCTAAGGAAGCACACGGGAGGCACTCTGCAGAGTGCCTTTTCTGTTTTTCAGCCAACCCCACAAGGCCTGCCAAGCAGCCGGGAACAAGCCCGGTGCAGCCATAGGCCAAGGAGTTGGTCGCTGCGTGGCGAAGTGGGGGCGTTTCCCTTCTCTCTGTGCCCCCTGGTTTGGCCGCTTGCCGGAGGCCCTTAGTAGACACACTCGCGCGCCGCGTCGGCATAAGCCTGTAGGTTCTCC
Source organism: Calditrichota bacterium (assembly GCA_014359355.1). NCBI lineage: Bacteria > Pseudomonadati > Calditrichota > Calditrichota bacterium. The sequence goes on from JACIZP010000177.1 coordinate 41,999, forward strand.
ACTGGCGCATGGAAGAAGTGGTCGCAGGTGCTGAGAATGTAGCCGCCGCCTGGACCTGCCGCAGCAAAGTTCTTCAGCACCATTTCGCGGACTTTTTCTGGTGTGCCGTAGGTGAAGCCGTGCGTCTGGTTCATCCCGCCGATCATGCACACGTACTGCCCAACCCGTCGCTTTGCTGCGGCCAAATCCACATCGCCGCCGATCTCGCGCGGGGTCAAAGTTTCGATGGCGTCCACCTCCGTGCCCACAATCTTCTCTAAGATGGGCATCATGCCGCCGCAGGTGTGGTACACCACCCGCATGCCCACTGCATGCAGGGCGCGGTGCACCTCGCGGTCGTAGGGGGCCACAAACTGCTCGAAGATCGTAGGCGAAATCACCGTCGTCGAGGCGTCGCCGCCGCCACCCTCGATGAGGTCGTAGGCGCTGTCCTTGTACTGTTCCACAAAGGCCAGCTTCTTGTCGCGCAGAATGCGCAGGAACTCGTGCACCCAGGCCGGGTCGTCGAAGGTGGCCATAATCATCTGCTGCGTGCCGTACCACTGGCAGGCGTCTTGCCAGCATCCGGGCTGCTGGTACGGAAGCACCCCGCGCACGATGCCGTCGTCGCGCACCCGGTCGCGCCAGGAGGCGACCAGCTCCTTGTCCAGGCGCGGCACAGGCATGTATTTTTCGATCCAGCGGATTTGCTCGGGGTGTTTGAGTGGGTAGTCGGCGATCCACGAGGTGTACTGGTCCGCCTCGTACACTGCCACAAAGCTTCCCTCAGGCGTCGTGATGGTGCGGAGCCAGCGGCGGTAATCGGGCCGCTCCTCAACGACCTCTTCAGTGACCCGCCACTGTGGACTTTCCATGTCCAAGAAGGGCGAGACATAGATGGACGCATCGAGCCCGAAGCGACGAAAGGCCTCCAGCGGGTCAATGCCGCCCAGGTAGTGGTCGAGGTAGTACTTCATCCAGTCGTGCAACGTGGCGGGCAAGCGATCCGGCTTGCCGCGCTGCAGTGCCGTCAAAAGGCGTTCCCGTGAGGTCATGGCTGCGCTCTCTCCTGATGAGATCCGATTGCTGCGCCGTCTGCTAAGACGCGGGCGGTGAGGAATGCCAGCCGCGCCGCGGCTGTAAAGAGCTCTGGCCGTAAGGTCTCCGGCCTGTCAGAGGGAAGGTGCAAATGCTCGTAGCTGTTGGTAGTGGCAAAGTAGAGGTTGGGCACGCCCCGGCGATGGAATGGACCGGCATCGGCTCCGCCGCCCCCTCCAGTAGCTGCGCTGAGGAGCCGCGTGTGCAACCGGTCCTGTTCCTGCACCAGGGCAAACAGCTCCGAAAAGTCCACTCCCCCATAGACCGCCACGCTGTCGCCGGTGCCGATGCAATCCAGGTTCAGCATGGCAACGGTCCGCTCCAAGGGAAAGGGTGGGCGACTTGCATAGGCATCGGCGCCCAGCATTCCTTGCTCCTCGCTGGCGAAAAGGGCAAAGACTATGCTCCTGCGAGGCCGAGAAGACGCTTGCGCAAAGGCCTTGGCGATGGCCATCACCGCCGCGCTCCCGGAGGCATTGTCGTTGGCCCCCGGGTAGTAGACCTCCGGCGACTGCCGCCCCACGTGGTCGAGGTGCGCGCCGATGACCACGCACTCTTCCTGCACCTGCGGATCAGAGCCAGGCAACAGGGCGACCACGTTCATGGTGCGCTTTGCCTTGGCGTAGCGGGCGCGGACCTCCACTCTCACCTTGGTGCGCAAGGGGAACGACCGCGGCATGTGGGTCGAATCGATGACCGCCTGCAGGGCCGCCAGGTTCACGCCCGCATCCGCCAGCATCTCGTCCGCCAGCGCCACGTCGATGTGCAGCTGTGGGATGTCCTGCTGCTCGCCAGGTCCATGCATGACGCTGCCGATGGGCCTCTGCACCGGCTGGCTATTTGGGCAAGAGACAAGCAGCAAGGCACGAGCGCCGCGACGGCGCGCTGCTTCTGCCTTCGGCCTGGGCAGGGCGCGCTCGCCCCAGTTCGCACCTGGCGGTTGCCACGCCGGCGGCTGCTTGAAGGCCAACACCACCTTGCCGCGCACATCGACGCCGGCATAGTCGTCGTAGCCATGTTCGGGGCAGGAGAGGCCATAGCCGCAAAAGACCACCGGCGCGGTGACCTTGCCGCTGCCGCTAAAGCCGCGCGCCACAAATTCCTTGCCCAGCACGCACTCCCGGACCACCTGGCCGCCCGCGCTCAGAATCGCTAAGCGAGGAGGGCTGAGCAACTCATTGTACTCCACATCCAGGTACTGGAAGTAGCCCTGGTCCCCGGCCGGGCGCAAGCCGAGCCGCTCGAACCACGCCGCAGCATAAGCGGCTGCTTTGTCGTACCCCTTGCTTCCTGGCAATCTGCCGTCCAGCTCGGGCCGACAGAGCTCGCGCACAATTTCCATCAGCGTCGGCGCGTCGATCGCCTCCGCACCGGCCTGCCCTGAGGACACGCCTGCGCTGCCGCACAGGAACAGCAGGACCACCAACGCCCCTTCAACACCCCGTACGACCCTCGATTTCGTGGATCTCACCCGCAGGCGTTCCTTTCTCCTTTTCGCCCGTAACTCGGCAAACTGCTTTTCCCTTGCGTTCGGCCGCCAGCCACGACCGACACTCTGCCTGCCCCGTGGAGCGGTAGCACTCCGCCCGCCCGTCTGGCCTCACTTTTTCTCGTAGGCGTGATGGGCGCGCGAAAAGTGCTCATGCACGACCTTCCACTGGCCGTCGCGCTTGGCGTACACGTGCGTGCCCCGTCCCTCGATGACCCGCGGCTTGCCCTTCTTGTGCAGCGTCACGGTCCAGTAGAAGCTGACCACCGCCACATCGCCGAGCACCTGCACCTGCGGCTGGAGGATCTTAAAGTCCACCTTGTCCGCCTGCGTGAGGTAGTACTCGATGGTCTGCCGCAGGGCGCGCAGGCCCTTCAGGCGCGCATGGCGTGTCGAAGAGAAACCGACGAGTTCCGAGTCAAAGTGCGCCAAAATGGCCTTCACGTCGCCCTGGTTGAAGGCCTTGGCCTGCGCCTTCTCCAGGTCCACCAACGTCTTCTTGAGGTCTTCCATGTGCGTTCTCCTCCTGCGCTGGTTTGCAGGCACAAAGGGCCACCGCATGCCGTGCCGCCGCGGAAGCATGCGGTCCCTCTGCGATTATCCACATCCCCAGCACGTCGTCAGCGGCCACTCGGCCTTTCGCGCCCTCCGCTACAACGGGGAACGCCGAGTAGGCTTCACTGCGGCCTGCTTGGTCGCTGCATCCGCCTCACTTCTCGGTCCTTTGGGCAAAGGACCCTTCGACCAAAAGCCCGCCGCGCCATACCGGCATGAAGCTGCCGCTGTCAATATTGAGCAAAATTTAGCAAAAAATCAAGACGTTTGTGAGGGTGGCAAGAAGCACGGGGCTGCTCAGAGCCGAGGGCCCAGCGCGTGGACGGTATGCATGGCACGCCAGAGGCGTGCGCACCCAGGGCGACACCAATGACGGGCCGGGAGGCCCGCGCACCCCGGGCGCACCCAAGACCACTTCTATTCCCGAGAGGCCGATTGAAGAAAGGATGTGGCGCCATTTTCCCCTTTGTTTTTGCCTATGGGGTTGCTAAATTTGCCACACCAGCTTTGGAGGGCTATGGCAAGTCTGTTCGACACATTGCACCGCCTTCTGCGGCGGCCGCAGATTCACGACGCGCAGCGCAAGGCGAAGGTGCTGCTCTTCCGCGGCCTGCGCAGCTTCTTCCCGGTGTCCACCATGAGCGTACAGGAGATCGGCCATCTGCGGCGCATCCTCGTGGTGCGCCAGCACAATCAGCTCGGCGACATGCTGTGCGCCACACCGACTTTTCGCCTCCTGCGCCAGGCTTACCCACACGCGGAAATCACCCTCATCACCAGTCCGGCCAACTACCCGGCGGTGCAGAACAGCATCCGCCTGGACCGCGTGCTGGTGTTCGACAAGATCGGCTTTGCCAAGCAGCCCCGTCGCTACTGGCACTTTTTGCGCACGCTGCGTTCCCTGCGGCCAGACGTGGCCATTGTCCTGTCCACGGTCTCCATGTCGGTGACCTCGGACGTGCTCGCCTATTTGTCGCGCGCCCGCTATCGTCTCGGTCCGGCTGCGATCGACGGGGTGCCCAACACCACGGGCTTTCTCTTCAACGTGCCGGTCACGCTCAATTGGCGCGAGCAGCCGCATCGCCACCAGGCTTTGCGCAACATGGACATGCTCGGCCCCCTGGGCCTGAGCAGCACCGACCTGCAGGCGGAGCTCTTCCCCACCGCGGATGAGCAAGCGCGGGCGGCAGAGCTCCTGGCGCGCTTGGGCGCAGTGGTCAAGGTAGGAATTCACCCTGGGGCGGGCAAGCCGGCAAACCGCTGGCCGGCAGCTCATTTTGCGGCGTTGGCCAATACCTTGGCGCAGCAGTTCGGTGCCCACATCATCGTCTCCGCCGGCCCAGATGACGGGCAAGTGCTTGCGGAGCTCTTGCCTGCGCTGCAGGCGCCCCACACGTTGTGCCTGAATCGTCCGCTCGGCGAGCTTGCCGCCATCATCGCTGGCCTGGACGTGATGGTCACCAACGACACCGGGGTCATGCACGTGGCCGGCACGACCCGGGTGCCGCTCATCTCGCTGTTTGGCGCCACGGATCCGGAGCAATGGGCTCCCTCGCGGCCCGGAAGCTACTACCTGCAGCGGCCGCGGTTGAGCGACATCAGCGTGGAGGAGGTGGTGGCCCTTGTGAGCAGACTGCTGAGGGAAACCCAACGCCCGGGAGCGTCTCCCAGGCGCGGGCGCAGGCGCAAGGCGAAAAGGGCCGTGGCCGGCTGACCTGGTCGAGGCGGGGGCTGAACCTCGGGGAGCTTGTCGGAGGCTGGAGTGACGGCCCAATGGGGCTCATGGAGCTGGTTGGGTGAACTTTCGCGTGGGGAGTTACGACTTACTGAAGACAACGGAGGCAGATGATGAATCGCATCGCAGAGCAGTTGCAAAAGATTGTCGGCGAGGATTACCTCTTTACCCCGGAGCGGCCGGAGTACTGGGCCTACACCTTTGGCGATGCCACCATGTATCGCTCCCGCCCGGACTATGTGGTCTACCCCGGTTCAATCCAGGAGATCCAGGCGGTGGTAGAGCTCGCCGGGCGTCACAAGGTCAAGGTAGTACCCGGTGCCGGGCTCACCGGCCTGTCGGGGGGTGCCCTGTGCGATGGCGGCATCCTCCTCAACCCATCGCGCTTGCGCCAGGTGTTGGACATTGACCCCATCACCCGCACCGTGGTCACGCAGCCGGGCATCAGCTGCGCCGAGCTCAATCGCCGGTTAGCGCCCTTTGGCATGGTCATTCCGGTGGCGCCTGCCTCGCACGAGATTTCCACCATCGGCGCCAACATCGCCGAGTCATCAGGGGGCACTTGGGGCATGTCCAAAGGCACGTTCAAGAACTATCTCTTGGCGCTGAAGGCAGTGGACGGCAAAGGCCGCCTGTTCAGCGCCGGGCACCGCTGTCCCAAGGAGAGCACCGGCCCGAACATAGTGGGCCTGATGATCGGCTCCGAGGGGACGTTGGGCATCATCGTCGAGATGACCTTCCGCTGCGACTTTTTGCCTGAGGACACCTGGACCATCCGTTGCAGCTTCCGCGACGAGTCGGTGTTGCAACAGATTCACGAAGCGGTGGCTAAGGCGCGCATCAACCTCTTCTCCTTCGAGTACATGGACACGAAGATGATGGCCTGCTTTGGCAAACAGAACATGCTCCTCCTGTTCCAGACTGCCGGCGGACCGCATGAGGCCAAGGAGAACGCGGAAAAGTTAGTGGCCGTGCTCAAGGCCCTGGACCCGCTGGAGCTCCGCTACACCAACGACCCCAAGGAGGCAGACGAGCTCTATGCGGAGCGCCGGAGCTGCCTGGGGGCAATGGCCAAGTTCAAGCGCGAAAAGCCGGTGATCGTGCAGTTCGACCCGGTGCTGCCCATCGCCAAGTTTGCGGCGGGGGTACGCAAGATGCGGGAACTGGCCGCGCGCGAGGGGTTGGAACTCATCATCTACGGACACGCAGGCGACGGCAACCTGCATCCCAGCTTCATCGTGCGCGACTGCCAGGAGGATAAGGAGAAGGCGGCACGCGTGGTGCGCGAGTTCGACGCCTGGATCGAGGCAGAGGGCGGCTGTTTTGCCGGCGAACATGCCATCGGCAACTTCTTAGGCAGATGCGAGGAGCAGCTCAGCCCGGACATCGTGGAGTACGTCAAGGGCATCAAGAAGGCCTTTGACCCGCTGGGCATCCTCAATCCTGGCAAAGTCTTTGACGTGCAGGCGCCGAGCTTAGCGGTGGACCCGGTGCTGCCGCAGTACCAGGCCATCTACGAGCTCAGCAAGCTCTGCTGCAAGTGCCACCTGTGCAAGAACGACAGCCCGCGCTTCAAAGAGGTGCCGTTCGAGCACCACACCATCCGCGGGCGGATTGCCATGATCGACGCTGCGGCGCGCGGCAAGGTGTCGTTCGCGGCCATCAGGCCCTTTGTGGAGGAAATGCGCCCGTGGACGACCAACATGAACTGTCCCACCTTCATGAAGGAAGAAATGGGCAAGCTGATTGACTTGGCCATCCAGGCAGGGAGGGCGGCATGAAGATTGTCGTTGCCCCGGATTCGTTCAAAGGGAGCCTGTCGGCCCTGCAGATTTGCGAGGCCATGGAGCGCGGCATCAAGCGCGTGCTGCCGAAGGCAGAGGTCGTGAAGATCCCGATGGCCGACGGCGGGGAGGGCACCGTACAGGCTCTGGTCTCCTCCACCGGCGGGCACATTGAGAAGGTCACCGTGGTGGGGCCGTTGGGCGAGCCGGTGGAGGCGGAGTATGGCATCCTGGGCGATGACCAGACGGCGGTCATCGAAATGGCAGCTGCCTCTGGCCTGCCGCTGGTGCCGGTGGCGAAGAGGAATCCGGTGGTCACGACCACCTTTGGCACCGGGCAGCTCATGCGCGCGGCCTTGGCGCACGGCTGCCGGCAGCTCATCGTCGGCATAGGCGGCTCTGCCACCACCGACTGCGGCACAGGGATGGCGCAGGCGCTGGGCGTGCGCTTCTACCGCAGCGACGGCAGCGAAATCACCGACTATATGTGCGGCGGCCTCATGGCGGAAGTGGCGCGCATCGACCTTTCCGGCAGGCTGCCGGAGCTGCTCCAGGCCACCGTCACTGTGGCCTGCGATGTGGACAATCCCCTGCTCGGCCCGCGCGGTGCGGTCATGACCTATTCCCGGCAGAAAGGCGCCACCGACGAGCAGCTGGCCCTGCTGGAGAAGAACATGACCCACTTTATCGGCGTGGCGGAGCAGACGATCGGCCGTTCGGTGCGTGACCTGCCGGGTGCCGGTGCCGCCGGTGGACTGGGCGCGGGCTTGATGGCCTTCGCCAATGCTACCTTGCAGCCAGGCGTGGCCATTGTCCTGCGCGCCTCGCGCTTTGCCGAACGCATCAAGGGCGCTGCCCTCATTCTGACCGGCGAGGGCAAAGTCGACTTCCAGACCGCCTATGGCAAGACCATCAGCGGCGTGGCGGCAGAGGCGCAGAGGCAGGGGATCCCGGTGATCGTTTTGGCCGGAACGGTGGAAGACGAGGCGGAGAACTTGTACGAGCGGGGGGTGGTGTCGCTATTTTCCATCTGCCCGGGGCCAATGAGCTTGGAGGAAGCTATGCAGCAGTCGGCGACCCATGTGGAAAAGGGTGCCGAAAGAATCGTGCGTGCCCTCAAAGCAGTCAACCTCAAGGACTGAGGGAGGTGCTCAGCGGCAATTAGGGACGGTCTTCCCTACCCTGGCATATTGTGCCTAGGGCCTCGCCGCCGGCGGGAGCACCTCGGCGTAAAAGGCCTCCTGTAGGCGGCGGGTCACCGGCCCGGGCCTGCCCTCGCCCACCACCAGGTCGTCGATGCGCACGATGGGGGTGATCTCCACCGTGGTGCCGATGAGCATCGCCTCGTCAAAGTGCGCAAGTTCAGCGCGCGGGATGGGCAGTTCCTTGGCTGGGATGCCCAGCTCCTGGCACAGGCGCAGAACCACCGCCCGCGTTACCCCAGGCAGGATCAGGTGCGAGAGCGGCGGGGTGTACAAGGTGCCGTCCTTGACAAAGGCGACGTTGCAGTGCGTACCCTCGGTCATGAAGCCGTCGCGCGCCCAGATGGCCTCCACTGCCCCCTGGTCAATTGCCCGCTGCCTGGAGAGCACATTGGGCAGCAGGGCGATGGACTTGATGTCGCAGCGCAGCCAGCGGATATCGTCTTCCAAAATCACCTTCACCCCCTGTTCGATCTCCTCCCAGTGCGGCTTGAAAGGCGAGGTGCTGATGTAGACGGTGGGGGGCGTACCCGGCGGCGGGAACCAGTGCCGCCGTGGCGTGTAGGCCCCGCGGGTCACCTGCAGGTAGGCAATCGCCTGCTGCTCGTCGTGGTTGTTCTCCTCCACCAGCCGCTGCATGATCTGTGGAAAAGCCCCAAGGTCCGGCGCATCGATGCGCAGCTCACGCAGCCCGCGCGCCATCCGTTCGAGGTGGGCCTCCGTCTGAAAAAAGGCCCCGTAGTAGCAGCGGACTACCTCGTACACGCCATCGGCAAACTGAAAGCCCCGCTCATAAGGGGGCAGGCACACCTCTTCTTCCTGCATGTAGTGGCCATTGTAGTAGACGAGCATGCGGAGTCCCTTTCGGCGTGGTCGATGGTGTCACACGTCCTACAGTCGGCCAGCCAGAACCACCGTGGCTCTGGCGGTTTCCACGGTACCGGCTGCGGCGTTGAGCGCTTCCAGGTAGACGATGTACACCCCGATACGTGCCTGCTGGCCATGATCGTCCCTGCCGTCCCACACCACCGCATTGGAGGCGGCCACCGGCTGGTTGCTCGCTAAGAAGCGAATGAGGCGGCCGGTGACATCGTAGATCTTGACGTTCACGGCAGCCGTGGTCATCGGCAAGGCGAACGAGATGACGGCAAAGTCGTCGCGCCCGTCGCCATCTGGCGAAAAGGGCGAGGGCGAGACGCTGAGCGTGGTGCGCGGCGGTACCACCATGGTGAGGACGCTGTTGGCACGGCCTGGCGTCCCCCCGGTCTTGTCCACGCACGAGCTCCAATTGGACTTCAGCTGCGAAGGCAGGCTTGGGTTGATTCTTTCGAGCGAGACGCCCGTATCTCCGCCCCAGCTCTGGTCGTAGGCCACACTGTCGATGACCGTGCCCTGGGGGTCGTAAACGACCACGGCGTCGCCAGTCGCGGAGAGCGCAGGCCATGAGGGTACTACCAGCAGCAGACTTTCGCCGAGCTCGCCCGCCTTTGCTAAGGAAGAGTCTTCGGCAAGCAGCACAAAGCCGCCGGGCGGCACGAGCAAGAGATTGCTGCTCACCACCCGGCGCTTGGCCAGGTCCGCATCGGAGAAGAGCCACTTCTCCAAGTTTACTGCCGCCTCGCTGCGATTGTACAGCTCCACCCACTCGCCCATGCCGCTGAGCGGCGCGTACATGATCTCGTTGACCACCAGCGTCCCCCTGGCAAAGCCCACCATCAGTTCAGCCACGGCGATGTTGTTGGCCGGCCTCATGTCGCCTGCACAGGTCACCAGCACGCCGATCCACATGACGCCAGCCGGGGCTTCGCGCCATTCCACCTCCACCGACCGGCACTCATCAGGGGCCAGTTGTGCTATGTCGACCGGTTCCCCCAGTCGCTCGCCCGGCGCAAATACCGTATCCCGGTTGGCGTCCCAGAAGAACTCCACCCGCACGTGCTCGGCGGGCGCCCGACCTTCGTTGCACACCTGGGCCTGAAGCCGCACGCTTTCGCCAACACGAGGTTGCTCGGGGAGGAAGGAAAGCCCGGCACCAGCCACACCAACGTCCACCGTCAAGGGGCTCACGCTGTTTTCTGTCCCAGGGGTGGCTCCTTCGGGGGCAGTGCTCAGCCGCCAGTTGGCGCTGTCCTGCGAGCCCCACTCGTAGCGCACCCGCTCCAGGGAAACGCCAGTGCGCATCCCCCAGCGAGAAAAGTAGTGCACGCTGTCCACCACCACGCCCGCGGGGTCGTACACCCGCACCTCATCCTGGTCATTGTTGAGCGCGGCCCACCCCTGCTTCACTGTCAGCAGGGGCGCAGGAAGCTGGCCGTACTGGAAGCGCACTACAGAATCGGCGGCGACCACCGCAAAACCACCCACTGGCACGCGCACGTGGGTGGTGCCGAAAAGCCGCGGACCGGAAGTGGCATCGCCCAGTCCCCAGCCGTAAAGGTCCACCTCGCTAGGTCCGGCATTGTAGAGCTCAACCCACTCACTCTGCCCGGAGAAGGGTGCGTACATAATCTCATTGACCAGCACCTGCCCCACGGGAAAGGCCACCACCAATTCCGCGAAACGGCGGTCATTGTCCGGCCGCTGGTCATTTGGGCAGCTCGCCGCCACTGCGATGCTGTGCACTCCTGGCGGCACTCCTTCCCAGCGGAAGAGCAAGGTCTGCTTCGCGCCACTGGCCAACTCGCCCACCACCTGTGGCGCATCCAGCCGTTCCGCAGCCGTCAGCACGGAGTCGCCGTCTGCGTCCCAGTAGCAGCTCACCTCCACGCCGGCCACCGCCTGGCGGCCTACATTGCGCACTGCCGCAGCGATCGTCACCGATCCCTGCGCACGAGGCACAAACGGCGCCCACTGAATCGACCCCGCCACCACCTCGACGTCCACCGCCAGGGGACTCACGCTGTTCTCCAGGCCTGGCGTTCCGCCGCGTGCGTTCACCGCAGCACGCCAATTGCTGGGCAGGTTGGACGGCTCTTCCGCGCGCACCCGTTCCAGGGACACGCCTGTTCGCACCGGCCCCCAAGAAGCAGCATAAGCCACGCTGTCGATGGTTGCCCCTGTCAGATCGCGAACAACCACCAGGTCGGCGTCGTTGTTGAGGGTCGGCCATTTGCTGCCGATCGTCAGCAACAGGCCGCCAAATTCCGGAAAGTCCCTCTTCATCGTCGTGTCTTTGGCCACGACCAGGTACCCGCCTGGCGGTACCACGATGTGGCGGTCGGTGAGGCGCACCAGTGTTCCGACGTTCTCGTCGCTCACCGTCCAGTCATAGACGTCCACACCGCTGTCACGAGGGTTGAATAGTTCTATCCACTCGCACGCGCCGGACTGGGGTTGGAACATGATCTCATTGATGATGAGGTCTCCGCTCTGGAAAGGCACGCGATACTCCCCGTACGCCATGTCGTCGGAGGTGTCAGGATCCGCCACCTCAACCAGTCGAGCAATGATGCGGCTGAGCCCAGGGGCAGCGGCTCCCAGCTCGACGCTGCACAGCAAAGAGTCGCCGCCTGCCAGGCCCGCCAAGGGACAGGAGAGGCCCACCAGCTCCTGCGCGCCGGGCTTGAGGTCATAGTCCGCGTCGCGATAGAAGGCGACCATGCCGCTCTCCGCCGTATCCATGCCGTGATTGTAGACCCACACCGAGGCGCGGACCGTTTGCCCATAGCGAGGCTGTGGCGGCTCAAACTGCACCCCGGCAGAACCAAGTCCAACATGCTTGTCGCGCGGACGGATGCTATTCGGGGCATTGGGCGTACCGCCCAACGGCGCCCGGCAGGGACCCCAGTTCTTGCGACTGTTGGTTGGCCAGTCTGGCCTCACCCGCTCTATGGACACGCCCGTCTCGCCACCCCAAGAGGCGAAGTAGTACAGGCTGTCCACCGAAAAGCCTGCGGCATCCCAAATCACCACTGCATCGCTGGTGTTGTTAAGAGCAGGCCAGCCCCGTCCCGGCACAAACACCGGGCCGGACAAAGTGGGAAAGAGCGCCCGAACCAGGGTGTCCTCTGCGAGCAGGGCGAAGCCGCCAGGAGGGAGGAGCGCCTTTGTGCTGGTGACCGTAACTCGTGTAGCAGTGCGGGAATCGCTTAGCGACCACAGCCGCAGGTCGATCACCTCCGGGCTGCGGTTTAGGATCTCCACCCACTCGGGCTCCCCTGCACTTGGCCGGTACATGACTTCGTTGACCACCACCTCGCCGGGCCACACGCCGACGCCAAGGGTCACCCTCTGCTGGTCGTTCTCCGCGGAGCTGTCGCCTTCGCCCACCACCCGCGCAAGTAGCTGGTGCACTCCAGCCGGCACCTCATGCCAGGTGAACCGTGCCACCGCACTGTCGCCTGGCTGCAGAGAGGGGCTGACAAACGGCGCTTCCAGGAGTTCCTCTTCCCTGCCGAAACCGTCCTCGTCGCGATCCAAGTACAGGGCAATCTGGCAGCTGGCGATTTCCTTGCGGCCGGCGTTCAGCGCGACCACCGTAAGCTGAACGCTCTGGCCGCGTCGGACACGAGACGGCGACCAGACCACGCTCTTGAGCGCCAGGTCTATGGCTCCCGCGCTCACGCTGTTGGGCGCGCCAGGCGTACCCCCGAGCACCCGGCTGTTCGCCCAGTTGGCAGGTGCGTCGCCGGCTTCGAGATCGATCTTCTCGTCAGAGTACCCCTGAGGGTTGTCCAGGGTGTAGCGATAGCGGCTCACCGTGTCGCCCCTGGCGTTGGTGAGAATCACCGGTTCGGGAATGGTGTTTGACCACCCGCCGCTGCCAAAGGCGCCGTCGTCAATTTTCACAATCAATGCTTCGGCAGGGATGACGCCGTCGTAGGTGGTGGAGTTGCCGAAGTAGCTGCCGTCGAGGATGACGGCGAACTGCCGCGGCCGGAGGATGAGCCCCCACCCTGCGTCGATAATCTTGTCCAACTCGATGCTGTCGCCAACGGCCCAACCGGCGAGGTTCACAGAATCCGTCGCACTGAGGTTGAATATTTCCACGTACTCGTCGTGGGCCTCGTTGGTGGCGGGATCGAACATGACCTCTGACACGGTCACCTGCCCCAGGCTGCGACCTGGGCTTGCGGCCAAGATAAGGAAGGCTCCAATAACGAAGAAGCGGCGATAAAACTTTGACTCAGCCACTGCCCTTCTCCCCGCTCGTGCTGAACGGTAGCTGGTCTGTAGCGATGATGCGATCAGCGGAAAATCGTCTGCTCGCGTCCCGGTCCCACGGAGACGATGCGCACCGGGGCACCGCACTGCACTTCGACGAAATCGACGTACTGCTGCGCCTCCTTGGGCAGGTCGCGGTAGTTCCGTACCCCGCCGATGGGCTGCCGCCACCCGGGCATTGTCGTGTAGACGGGCCGGGCCCTGCTCAAACGCGCGATATCGCCTGGGAAGTCAGTGGTCCGCTCGCCATCTATCTCGTAGGCGGTGCACACGGCGATGCTCTCCATGCCGTCGAGGACGTCCAGCTTGGTAATCGCCAGCTCCGACACGCCGTTGACCCGCACCGCATAGCTCACCGCCACCAGGTCCAGCCACCCGCAGCGCCGCGGCCGACCGGTGGTGGCCCCATACTCCCTGCCCAAGTCGCGCAGCCTCTGGCCTTCTGCTTCGGCAAATTCTGTGGGCAGTGGACCGTTGCCCACGCGGGTGGTGTACGCCTTGGTCACGCCAACAACACTGGTGATGGCTGTGGGTGGGACCCCCAAGCCAGTGCTCGCTCCGCCACTCACGCAGCTCGAAGACGTCACAAACGGATAAGTGCCGTGGTCAATGTCCAGCATGGTCCCCTGGGCGCCTTCGGCGAGAATCCTCTTCCCTTGAACCAGCGCGCGATGCAGAAGGGCCGTGGTGTCGGTGGTCATAGCTTCCATGGCGCGCAGGGCGACCACATAGTCGTCGATGCTCTCCTGCGGCACCTCAGGCGCAGCCAGCACGCTCCGCAACAGACGGTTCTTCTGCGCGGTGAGCGCCTGCAGTTTGCGGCGAAGCACGTCCGGCTGACAAGCGTCGCCAGCGCGCAGGCCTATGCGCTCCATCTTGTCGGCATAAGCCGGACCAATCCCCCGCCGCGTCGTGCCGATGGCATGGTCGGCAGAAGCCTGCTCCCGAGCCTGCTCATAGTGCAGGTGGTGGGGAAGAATCAAATGGGCGCGATCGCTCACCCAAAGCCTCCCCTCGACGCGCACGCCCCGCTCCCTGAGCAGAGCCATTTCCTTCTGCAAGGCAATGGGGTCAACGACTACGCCCGCGCCGATCACGCAGGTAACGTCTTCTCTGAGAATGCCACACGGGATGAGGTGCAAAACGAGCTCCTGCCCGTCGATGACCACCGTGTGGCCTGCATTGGGTCCGCCGTTGTAGCGAGCCACGATGTCGGCCTCGGCAGCCAGCAGGTCGACGATCTTGCCCTTTCCTTCATCTCCCCACTGCGTGCCGACGATGACCTGAATGCTCATGAGCTATCCGACCGATTTGGGGACACGCCACCACGTGCCCATTGCGAAACAAAACTCCGAATCGGCCCCTTCCCGACCCGGAGTCCCAACCACACGCACACCTCACCGGGGCAAACCGCCTCCGGTCTAAGCGAAACTCTCTACTGCCTGTTCGACGCTATCGAACGTCTCAAAAACGTGGATCAGCTTGGTGATGGTCATCAGGCTGCGTATGCGCGGTGTGACGCACGCCAACTTCAGCTCGCCGCCGTTGTTACGCAGCGTACTCAGCGCGCTGATCAGCAGGCCCAATCCGGAGCTGTTCATCCACTGCACCTGGGCCAGGTCGGCGACTACCTTCCTGACGCCGGCGTCGATCAGCTCGTGGACCTTCTCGTTGAGGAGCCCTGCGTCCGGTCCTCCCATTATCTTGCCCGCCAAGGAGAGCACCGTCACTGGGCCAAACTGCCGTTCGGTGAGCGTCATCGCTCCCTCCTATTCCCCTGTGCCCAATCAGGCTCGGGCCACTTCGCGGTGGAGCTTCCTGCGTTCGAGCCATCCCTGCCACGCCACGACAATAGGGCTGGCCACGAAAATGGACGAGTAGGTACCAATGGTGATTCCTATCAACAGGGCAAAGGCGAAGCCATGGATGACCCTACCCCCGATGAAAAAGAGCACGACCAGCACCATGAGCGTCGTGAGGGCGGTGATCACCGTCCTACTCAGGGACTGGTTGATGCTGGTATTGACGATGGTGTAGATGTTCTCACGCCGCATGAGTTTGAGGTTTTCCCGTATCCGGTCAAAGACCACAATCGTGTCATTCAGGGAGTAACCAACCAGGGTCAAGAACGCCGCGACCACCACCAGCGAGATTTCCATGTTCAGCAACGAGAAGATGCCCAGCGTGATGAGCACGTCGTGGAACAGCGCCACCACCGCACCCACGGCAAAACGGAACTCGAACCGCCAGCTGATGTAGATGAGAATGAGCAACAGCGAGATGAAAATGGCCAAGGTGGCTGCACGCCGCAACTCTGCCCCGATCTTCGGACCCACGGATTCGATGCTCAGTACCTCGTAGCTCTTGTCGGGCAGGTCCTTAGCCAGCTGCTCCTTGATTTTCTCGGCAACTTGTTCGCCGCTCAGCTCGCCCTGTTCAACGCGAATGAGGATATCGCTGCCAGCCCCGGCGCCCCGCAGTGAAGTGGAGGCCTTGATCTCTGCAGTGCCAAAACCGATCTTGGCCAACGAGGCTCGCACCTGGCCGACGCTCACCTGTTCCTTGAATTCCAGCACAATGGACGTGCCACCGCGAAAATCGATGCCGTAACGGGGTCCGCCGTGGGCGATCAGGGAAATGAGCCCCGCCAGGATGAGCACGCCAGAAAAGGTGTAAGCTGCCTTGCGCATGCGCAGGAAGTCTATCGATGTCTGCTTAAAGAGTTGCATCTGATCTGTCTCCTTGTGATGCCGTATCGCCGTGAACCATCATATGCTGAGCTTGGTCAGCGCATAGCGCTCAGTGATATAGTCAAAAATCATGCGGGTCACCACGATTGCCGTGTACATGTTGATGATCAGGCCGATGGACAGGGTGGTGGCAAAACCGCGGACCGGGCCGCTGCCGAACTGATACAGCACGACCGCCGTAATGAGGGTGGTGACATTAGAGTCCAAGATCGTGCGGAAGGCGCGGGAATAGCCAGCGTCGATGGCTGCCCTGATGGTCTTACCCGTGCGCAGTTCCTCACGGATGCGCTCAAAAATGAGCACGTTGGCGTCCACCGCCATACCCACGGTGAGCACAATGCCGGCCACACCGGGCAGCGTGAGCGTGGCACGCAAGCCAGCCAGCGCCGCGAACAGGAAGAAGATGTTCAGCGCAAGGGCCACATTGGCGATCACCCCGGACATGCGGTAGTAGACGATCATGAACACCACCACCAAAGCCGCGCCGATGATGGCCGAAAGCTTGCCCTTCTCAATCGAGTCCTGTCCCAACGACGGGCCCACAGTGCGCTCCTCGATGACCTCCACCGGTGCTGGCAGTGCACCAGCGCGCAACACTACCGCCAAGTCGCGGGCCTCTTCGCGGGTGAAGCTCCCCTCAATCCGCCCGCTGCCTCCAGGGATGCGCTCCTTGATGCGCGGCGCCGAATAGACCTTGCCGTCCAGGACGATGGCCAAGAACCTGCCGACATTGGCGCCAGTGACGCGGCGGAAGATCTTGGCGCCTTCGCTATTCAACTCAAAATGCACTTCCGCCTGCCCGGCCCGCACCGAGCTTTCGCCTCCGCCGAAGGCCACGTCCGCCGTCTTCAAGTACGCCCCTACCAGCTCTGGCTCTTTCTTGACAAAGTAGAGCTGGTGATAGCGCTGCCCGCGGGAGACGTACGGCTGCGCACCCCACAAGAACTCGGCGTCCCGTGGGATGACCTTCTGCACCTCCGGCATCTGCAAGATGCGCTTGATGGCCGCCACGTTCTGCTCTGGCACGCTGATCTGGTCGGTGCCTTCCACATAACGCAGAAGCGAGAAGAAGGGGTACTCCTCGAAGGTCTGCTGGTCGACCACGATGGTGCTCTCGGCAGCAGCCTCTGCCTTGGCAGTGTCAGCGCCCTCTGTCTTGCCGAAGAGCTGACTCAAGTCGATCTCGCGCTCCTGGGCTTTCTTGCCCTCGGGCAGGGTCTTGGCGGTATCTTTCTGCGCTGCTGCAGCCAGCTCCTCCACGCCCCCCTTGCTGCGCATGCGTTTCACCGTCTTGTCGATATCCTGCAGCACCGAGAGAGTGATGTCCGGTTCGCGCACCAGCTTGAACTCCAACAGAGCAGTGGTGTTGATAATCCGCTTGGCGCGCTCGATGTCCTGCACGCCTGCCAGCTCGATGACGATGCGCTTGTCCCCCTGGGGGGCAATCACCGGCTCTGACACGCCAAACTGGTCGATGCGGTTGCGCAGCACTTCCAGGGTGCGCGCGATGCCGTCCTTGGCCTCTGCGCGCAGGTCGTTGATGATGACATCATCGCTCTGACCGCGCCGCCCATAGTAGCGGTTGAGGGGGATGTTGCGCGCCTTGAACTCCTCTACCATCACGTCAAAAAAGTCGCGGTTTTCTGCTCTGGCCCGCTTGTCCGCTGCGTCGAGAATTTCGCTAAAGCGCTCGTCCCGGTCGCGAGCCAGCGTGCGCGCCAGCTGCCGCAGGTCGGCCTCGTACACAAGGTAGGTTCCACCCACCAGATCGAGGCCCTGGCGCAACGCCTTGGGCTCCAGCTTGTCGATCTTACTGCGCAAGGTAATCAGCTTGCCGCTCAGTTCTCGTGCCTGCTGGCGAGCCTCTGCCGGCAGGGGTGCGCTTGCCGCACTTACGGTGGCCTCCAGCTCTCCCACCGTGAGGGCGCTCAGCAACTGCCGCTCGTCCACCCCCACGAGGCGGCTCAATTGCCCCAGGTAGGCCTTCTGCTTCTTCTCCAAGTTGCTGACCCGATAGGTCGGGTACAGCTGATACAAGGCCCAGCCTAACAGCACCACGAGTAACACAAGCTTGAATAGGTTCTTTCTACGCATCGACAGACTACCTCCTGAGAGGAAATAGCTCAATTTCGCTGCTTGTCACGAAGGTCACGCCGCACCCGGCGGGTGCACCACGAACTGCAAATATAGACCATTCCCACCTAAAAGTCAAACGGAAAAAGGCGAGGCCGGCTCACGTCTTCGGCACCAGCTGGCGCACTGCGTCGATGATTGTACCATCCCGAAACTCGATGAGCGCCACGATGCGCTCGGTGAACGTGGGCTTTTCCGGCTGCCCTGTCATGTCGATCGCCATGCGGTAGAGCTTGTCGATGGGCACGATGGGCAGACTGCTCCGCTTCAAGCGCTGCAGCAGGTCTTTCCGCCGTGGGTTGATGGCAATGCCGCGCTCGGTGACCACCACGTCGATCATCTCGCCTGGCGCAGTAACGGTCACCACCTTGTCCACGATGATCGGCACCCGCCCACGCACCAGCGGCGCGGTGATGATGGTGACCTCTGCGTCGGCGGCGTCTGTGAACCCGCCGATGCCGTGCAGCAACCACCCGTCGGAGTGGGTGTTCACGTTGACGTTGAAATCAAGGTCGATTTCCGTGGCACCCAGCACCGAAACCTTGACCATCTGGGCAAAACAACCCTTGGTGTGGTAGTTGTAGGAGACGAAAGGATTGGTCTCGATGTGCCGCGGGTTGTCGCGCAGGGACTGCACTCCAGCCAAGTCAAAGCTCTGGCCGTCGAGAATGTAGCGGGTGAGGCCCTGGTTGAGCAGGTCCACCATGTACTGCGTCGATCCGCCTCGCACAAAATCGGCGACGACGCCGGCGCGGGCCATGTGCTCGGCCATGAACTGCACGAACGCAAGGGAGACACCTCCGGCCCCAGCCTGAAAAGAGAAGTGCGGCTCGTGCATGATGCCGCTATCCACCACCAGCTGCGCGGCGTACTTGGCGATGAGCAGCCGCGTGGGGCTGCGCGTGATGACCGTGGTGCCGGAAACGATGCGCGCAGGGTCGCCGATGGCATCCACCTGGACGACATAGTCGACGTTGCCGCCCTGGATGCTCCATGGGTAACAGGGGAAGGGCACAAGGTTATCGGTGACCACCACCACCTTGTCGGCATAAAGGGAATCGGCCAAGGCAAAGCCGAGCGGGCCGCAGGCCGATTTGCCATAGACGCCGTTGGCGTTGCCGTGGGCATCGGCAGCCGGTGCGGCAATGAAGGCAACATCGATGTGCAGGTCGCCATCCTGGATGGCGCGATAGCGGCCGCCGTGGGAGCGGAGCACGCACACGCTCTTCATCTTCCCCAACGAGCACGCCCTGCCCACCGGCCCGTTCATTGAGCCCTCCACGCGGCGCACCACGCCCTTTTCGATGTGGCGCACCAACGGCTCGTGGCAGGGGAAGAGCGCAGACGGGGCGACCACCAGGTCTTTGAGGCCTCTGCGCGCCAGCTTGTCCATGACCATGTTCACCACATAGTCGCCATCCCGCAAGTGGTGATGGAAGGAGACCGTCATGCCGTCCTTGATGCCGCAGGCATCGATGGCGTCGTCCAGCGACTTGAGCAGTTTGTTGCGGTAGTCGCTGGCTGCACGAATCAGCGCGCCAGCAGTGCGTCCCCCACCTTTGTCGGCATGAGCCCCTTGGAATGGTCTAAGCTTTCTCCCTTCAATCTCTGTGGGCACTAACCGCCCAACGGCGTTCTCTACCAGGTCCATTGCCAAACCTCGTGGTTCCTCAGTCGATAAGGCCAAGGGCCTTGGCCAATTGCAGCGTACGCTTTGCCCGTGCCACCACGGGCGCATCGATCATCTTTGTGCCGAGACTGGCGACACCCGCACCGCGGCGCTCTGCCTCCTCCAACGCAGCAATCACTTGCTGCGCATGCGCAATCCGCTCCGGAGTCGGCGCAAAGGCGCGATGGATGGGCTCAATCTGCGCTGGGTGGATGACCCCTTTACCTTCAAAGCCCAAGGCGATGGCCTCTTCTGTGCTCTTGACCAAACCGTCGACGTCGGCAACATCGGAGAACACGGTGTCGATGGCCTGCACCCGTGCGGCCTTTGCCGCCAGCACCAGCAGGCTGCGCGCCACAAAGCTCTCCTTGCCCTCAACGGTGCGCTCTGCGCCGATGTCTGCGGTAAAATCCTCCGCTCCGAAGCAAAGGGCGACCACCCGCTGACTGGCAGAGGCGATCTGGTATGCGTTGAGCACGCCTTTGGCGCTTTCGATGAGCGGCATGAGCCAAATCTGATAGCGAAGGCGATGCTCTCTTTCGAGGGCAGCGACTCTCTCCTCGACCTCCAGCACGCTTTCCGCTGCCTCGCACTTGGGGATGAGGATGGTATCAGGTTGGGCCGGTACCACCATCTCTAAGTCGGCTGCGCCAAATTCTGTGGCCAAGGGGTTGATGCGCACGATGCGCTCGGCAGCACCAAAGTCCACCGCCAGCAGGCTGTTGCGCACCAACACGCGGGCGGCCGCCTTGTCTGCGGGCGCTACCGAGTCCTCAAGGTCCAGAATGACGCTGTCCGCCCCAAAGAGTCCTGCGTTGAGCATCAGGTCTGGATTGTTGCCGGGCAGATAGAGGCGCGTGCGCCGTAGGCGATCTTTGGGTACCTGTCTCCGCTTGATCCGCCGCTCCGGCCAGACGCCCAGCCCTTCGACAGGCCAAAGGGCGCGCACCCCCGCCTCCACGCGAGCCTGAATGACGTGGTCTAAGGCGCCCCTGTCGTCTACCGTCAGGGAGGCATGACGCACGCCCAAAGCCTCGAGGGTAGAGAGAATGGTGGCACGGATTTGTTGGCCAAAGGTGCCCGCCACCGAGCTGACCAGGTCGAGCCGGATGCCACCGCGTGTCCGTCGCTCGATGGTCAGCAGCAGGTCGCTCTTGTCACTCCTTCCGACTTGGATCTTCTCTGCCATATGTTGTCCTCAACACCACAGAGCCTCAACGATTCCGTTCACAACAAGCTGGTGACCAACTCCGCCTTGGGGGCTGGAATCACCACCTTGCGCATGAGCAAGCCCTTGCGCTGTACCACTGCCGCGCCTGCCTCCACTGCCGCCCTGGCTGCCGCCACCTCTCCCGTGAGGGTCACGAACGACTTGCCGCCAAGTCCCACGGCCAGACGCACCTCGATGAGGGTCACCTTGGCTGCCTTGGCCGCGGCATCGGCCGCTTGAATGCTGGAAGCAACCGAAAAGGTCTCGATGATACCCAGCGCCTCGACTTGTTCAACTGCGGAGGTCGCGTTGATTGCCGGGAATACGCTCTGGTGGACGCGCGGCAGGACCATTTCGTCGACGACCGTTTCGCCACCTCTGGTCACGCCGGCGTTCACGCTGCTCTGCACGGCGGCGACATCGCCACGCACCAGGCAGATATACTTGCCAGGGCAGACCGTCTTGGCCACCACCAGCTCCACCTCGCTCACCTTGAGCATGGCGTCGGCTGCCTCGATGCCCACGGCGATGCTGTTGAACTCCACCAGACCTATGCAGTCACGCGCCGCTTGCGTCATCATCCCTCTGCCACTTCGGTTCACGATGCTTCGATGCAGACCATTTCCTCATCCACTTCTGCCACACGGCCAGAGATGGAGGCGTGCACCCGGGCGCTCACCTCGTCTGGGTGGCAATCGCCGATGAGTTGCCCAACAACTACCTGCTGGCCGCGCGTTACCACCGGTCGTGCTGGGGCCCCTGCGTGTTGCTTGAGGCGGATGCGCACCCGTTGCGGGGCCACGGCATCTTCCCAGTAGCGCGCCGGACGGGCATAGGGCGTGAGCTGGAACCGCCCCATCAAACGCGAGGTGGGAATGCGTCGACTGCCCAGGGGCACGCGCGCCTTGGTCTCGCGTGGCGCGGGCGCCTGCACCCCTCCACTGCGCAGAGCACGCTTCAACTCCCTGTTCACCAGGCGCGGCGACAACCCCATGGGACAGGCGTATTCGCAGGCCCCGCACTCTGAGCAGAGCAGGGCCATGCGCGCCACCTCGCTTTTGGCATCCAGGCCCAAGGCCATAGTCCGCATCACTCGATGCGGCTCCAAGTGGTGCCCCAGCAGGTAGCGATTGCACGTCTCCGTGCACAATACACACTGCGTGCAAGCAGACCTCGCGTTGCGCAACTGGTGGGCAACGCTCTGCGTGCGCGCCTGGACGCAGGGGTGCGCCAAGGGGAGCATAATTACCGCCGCGGTGGTCTTGTCAATGGGGGCCTCGGGATCCGTGGTTAGCGTCCCCATCATGACCCCGCCCATGAAAAACGCGGGGGCTTCGCACTGCGTGCCGCCGCAGAGCGACAAGAGCTCCCGTACCGTGGTGCCCACAGGCGCACGCACCACCTTCGGCTGCTGCACACAGCCGCCCACCGTCAGGGTACGGTGCGTGACTGGCTCCCCTTGCCACGCAGCAGCCACATTCCGGAGCGTCTCCACGTTTTGCACCAGCACACCCACGTGGACCGGCAGCCCCCCTTCGGGCACTAGCCTCCCGGTGGCAAGGGCCACCACCTCATGCTCGTCACCCGCCGGGTAGGCGTCAGGAAGCTCGACTACCTCCACGCCCTCGCGCCACGCAGCAATCAAGTGCCGGTTCTTTTTCTTGAGAGCGATGGCGAGCCTCTGCGCACCTGTTGCCTGGGCGATGAGCCGCAGCCCCCTGAGCACTTGCTGCCCCTCGACCCGCAAGACCTCCTGGTCGTTGCACAGAAGAGGCTCACATTCCGCAGCGTTGGCAATCACCCACTCCACCCGGTGGGCGAACTTGTGGTGCGTAGGAAATCCTCCGCCTCCACCGCCAACCACACCTGCAGCAAAGACCTTTTGCGCCAAAGAACTCACCATGGTCCACCGTTCGCCCTGCGACTGTTCACCGTAGCGCTTCACTCCGAAGGGACGACTGGCGTGCCCCGGTGGACAACGGCGTTTCATAGGCCTCCTTGAAACGCTTTATCCCCTCGAAAATACCGCGGGCGATCTGCTTGTGGTGGACCTGCATGCGGAGCAGCTTCTCGTCCTCTCGGTTCGAGATGAAGCCAACCTCTACCAGCACGCTGGGCATGGAAGCGCCCACGAGTACGTAGAAACCAGCTTGCTCAACCCCGAGGTTGGGCCTCTTTGCCCAGCGCTCTAGGCCCCGGGAGATGAGGCCAGCCAGTTCCTCGCTCTCGCGCACGAATTCGTTGTGCGCCATGGCAGCAAGAATGAAGTTGGGGTTGGCCATCTCGTCGTAGCCGTTGGCAGCTGACTCGTACTCCTGGAGAACCGCGTTCTCCCGGCGCGCCACCTCAAGGGCCTCCTCCGACTTGGCAGGACCGAGGATGTACACAGAAAAGCCACGCGCCTTTGGGCTGCGGTGGGCATTGGCATGGATGCTGATGAATAGCTTCCCATTCCGCCGGTTGGCGAAAGTCGTGCGCTGCTTGAGGGTGGGGTAAGTATCGCCGGTGCGCGTCATGTGCACGGTCAGCCCCAGTTCGTCCTCCAGCATGGCGCGCAGCTCCTTGGCCACTGACAAGGTCACGTTCTTCTCGTAGAGTCCAGTGGGACCAATGGCGCCAGGGTCTTTGCCGCCATGACCAGGATCTAAGA
>JACIZP010000178.1 GCA_014359355.1 Calditrichota bacterium
CGCCAGCTGCCACCGTGAACCTACGGACGCTGGATGCCCGCGGTACCGAAGCGCCGGACGATGATGTCCCCCTGCCCCGGACGACAGTGACTTATGACGCGCTGGTCGGCGTAGACTTGGGTTTGCCACTGGCCACCGATACGGAGGGGCGGCGTAATGGGGTGCTTTTCGCGCCTGGGGTGTATGTGCTCAACGCGCGTCGCGAAGGCTACGCCCCGCTCTGCGACACCCTCGTTCTGGCCAATGGTAAGGCCTACGACGTGGCACTCCGTCTGCAGCCTGACCCGGCAGCAGTGCGCGGGAACGTCCGGGATCAGGATGGGCAGGCGGTCGCTGCGGCTACTGTGCGCGCCGTGCACAGTTTGCGCAGCGACTTGGTGCGCGAAGGCGCGACGAATCAACTGGGGCAGTTCAGCCTCGCTCTCCCGCCGGGCTCTTGGCGTGTGTCGGCGACCAAGAGTGGCTTCCGCGCCAGCGCCGAGGTGGCCGTCGAGGTCAAGGCAGGCGAGGCGAAGGACTTGCCCACAGCCCTGGTTGTGACGCGCAACCGGAATGCGCTCACCGGCGCGGTGGTGAACGATGCGGGAGTGCCCGTTTTTGGCGCCACGGTGGTTGCCACTTCAGGCAGCGAGAGGCTGCAGGCAACTACCGACGCAACCGGTCGCTTTTCGCTCTCGCTGTTCGATGGCTATTGGATCCTGCAGGCCAGCAAAGCAGGATTCGTCCCCTCGACGCAACGGGGTGTCTCCGTTGCAGGGGGAACGCCCTACGAGTTGAGCCCGCCTCTTTCCCTCACGCCGATGGCTGCGCTGGTGGCTGGTGTGGTGACCGATGGACTTGCTCCGTTGGCTCAGGCCGAAATCCGCGCCATCCCCCTGGCAGGCTCGGTACAGTCCGGTACAAGCGACGGGTATGGGCGCTTTTTGCTCAGCTTGAGTGCTGGCACCTACACCCTTGAGGCCCGCAAGAGCGGTTTCAGCTCAGCGGGCTCGCAGGTCATCAGCCTGGCGCCCGGCGAGACAGTGAGCGGTATCGAATTGCTCTTGCTACCGAATGCCGGGAGCATTAGCGGCACCGTCACCACGGACGGCGTGGTTCCCCTGGCCAATGCCACGGTCAGGGCGGGCGGGCAAAGCGTCGCCACGGATGCAGGCGGCCGCTACATGTTGTCGGTGCCGCCGGGGGTATACGTGGTGGCCGCCAAGAAGGAGGGGCACTTAGATCCGCCCCCGGTGGAGGTGACCGTGGGCGCCGGCCAGAGCGTGCAAGGGGTAAACTTTCTGTTGCCCCCCAACGCCAGCGTCGTCAAGGGCAGAGTACTGTATGGCTCAGGTGTGGCTGGAGCTGTGGTACGGGCTGTGGGTCCGAGCCAAAAGACCACCATGAGCGATGACAACGGCAACTACTCCTTGGGAGTGGAACCAGGGGTCTGGACCCTCACCGCGGAAAAGGCCGGCTTTTCGTCGGAGACCATCACCGTGCAAGTGGGGCAGGCGCAGCTGCTCGAGGGACGCAACATACGCCTCACCCGTTCGGTGGCCACGCTGCACGGGGCAGTGCTGGATGCCAGCACGCGGAACCCAATTCCATCAGTTTCTCTGGCGATCGAACCGGGCGGCCTGGGCACCACCTCGCGGCAGGACGGCAGCTTCAAGATAGAGTTAGACCCGCAGCCAACTGGCGTGACGGTTACTGCTACGAAACCCGGCTATGTGCCGTTGGCGCGCCAGACCGGCCCGCTCCAGGCAGGGGGCACCACGAACCTCGAGCTGACTTTGACGCCACTGAGCACTCGGCTTGTGGGCACGGTGTTCGACGAGTTCGGTGCCCGTGTGTCTGCCGCGCGTGTGCTGGCCGTTGCCGGCGTGGACACGTTTGCCACTATCAGCTCGCAGACTGGCGCCTACGTGCTGCCGATCTCCGCAAGCGGCGGGACATTTGCGGTTTCGGCGCGGAAGCCTGGCTACGTCTGGGATGTAGCTCCGGTGACGGTCACATTGAGAGCCGGGGAAGAACGGACGCTCGATTTGACCCTTCGGACCCACTTTGCTGGCCTGCGGGGGCGGACGCTGAGCGCGCGGGAAGGCGCTCCGGTTTCCGGAGCAGCGGTCCGGCTCCAACGCGGTGCCGAAACGGTTGCTTCGACGGTGTCCGATCAGGCGGGCGAGTTCCAGTTCGTGGACGACAAAGGGCGCCTGTTCCTCGTGGAAGGCAGCTATGACGTGCGGGCTGGCAAGCAGGGCTTCGCTGATACTCTCCTCACGGGGGTTTCTCTGCGCGGGGGGAGCACCGTATCCTTGGACCTGCGCCTTAGGCGGCACGAAGCCTGGCTCGAGGGCGTGGTGAGCGACGGGAACACACCTCTTTCGGATGCCCTGGTGATTGCGGAAAGGACCGATGGGGCCTCTCGCTTCACCGCGGTGAGTCGCAGCAACGGCGCATTCAGGATCGCGCCCATTGCGCCGGGGCAGTATCGGCTCAGCGCGCAGTTGACTGGCTACACCTGGCCCAGGGACACGGTAGTCAATGCGCCGCAGAGCAACATCTCCTTGCGGCTGGCCCCCAACGCCGGCCGCATCTGGGGCACGGTTATCGACATCGAGACCAACCAGGGGTTGGCCGGGGCCAGCGTATTTGCCGGGGACGGACATGGCAACGAAGCCAGGACCTCCTCGCAGAGCGACGGGCGGTACGAGTTGAAGGCCCTCCCTGTCTTCTATCCCTATCAGCTCACCGTGAGCAAGAGTGGCTATCGCAGCGTGACGCGCACCGTCTCGGCTACCAAGGGCGACACCACTGACTTTCGGCTCGTTCGCATCTACGGGGCCATCGGCGGGAAGGTGACCCTCAAGTCGGGGGAGCCTGTGCAGGGTGCAATCGTACAGGCACAGGCTGGAGCCACCGCCTACAAAGACACCACCGACGCCACAGGGCGCTATGGGTTTGCGCGCTTGACGGCAAACGCCTACCAGGTCTCGGTAACCAAGGCAGGGCATTTGAGCACGCCGCGCACGCGCACGGTGAGCCTGTACAGCGGCGGCGACAGCCTGAACGTGAACTTTGTCCTGGACAGGGTCGGCGTGGCCAACGTCGCCATTTCTGGCCCTGCGGTGGTTTCCAATAGCGGAAGTGCGAGTTTCTCGTTCAGCGCCACCACTTCCGACGGCCGGGAGGTGCCAATCGAGGCCCAATGGTCAGTGGACCACCCGGCGGCGGTGGAGGCGCTCTCGGAGAACGGCAGACTTACGCCAAAGCGCGACTACATCGGCCCGCTTTGCCTTGTGCTGCGCGATGCGTACTCTGGAGTCGCCGACTCGTTGTGGCTCCAGGTGGTGGCCACGGTCAATCCGGGTGATGCGGCGAGAGTGCTCAAGGATTATCGCGGGGCCACCTTCTCATTGCCGGCGGCGTGCGTCGCAAGCCCGTTGAGCCTGGGTCTAACCTACCCGGATCTGCCCGACGTCAAGAAGAAGATCCCAGGCTACCACATTGCCGGGCGGCCCTACGCTCTGCAGCCCGGGGGTACCGCCTTGCGCAAGCCAATGCTCATTAGCCTGCCCATGCCAGATTCCAGTGCCAGCGGGTGCACCCTCTTCGCATGGAACCCTTCACGATTGGCGTGGGAAGAGCTGCCGTCCGTCGCCGTGACGGGTGGCCTGGAGGCGGAGGTGAGCGTGCTTGGTCAGTGGGCGGTAATGCAACCATCGCTCCCCTTGGGCATTCGCGAATTCAAGGCGGAGCCTACGCCTTTTTCGCCTTTCGTTGCTCCCCTGCAGGTGTCCTTCCGGCCGACGTCGCAGACTTCCTCTGTGGTGTTTGTGACCATAAAGGTCTACAACATGACCGGCGAGCTGGTGCGGAGACTGGCGGAGGCGACGGTGGCCCAGGGGGAGAGGTTCAGCGTGACCTGGGACGGCAGGACCGATGGCGGGACAATGGCACTGAACGGCAGGTACTTGCTGCACATCGAGGTGAAGGACGGTGAGGGGAGCAAGAAGATGCTCACGCCGGTGGTGCTGGTGAAATGAGAGCCACGCCCCGCACAACAAAGAGGGGGGACGCCACAGGCACGCAGGTGATACCCGGGCGACCCGCGAGCCCAGGCGGGCCGCGCCTGAGGAAGAGTTGCAGTTGGGCCGTGGCTGTGGTGATGGCGCTGGGGGCCGCGGGCATTGCCCGCGCCGACATACCGGCTGCGTTCGCGGATGTGGGGTATGGTGCGCGGCCGATGGGGATGGGCGGTGCCTACGTCGCTTTGGCCAGCGACCCCTACGCCCTGTTCTGGAACCCGGCTTGCCTGGCCACCGTCCGTGGTTGGCAGGTCAGCACCATGTACGCGCGGCAATTCGGCCTTGTGCCCTATGCCATAGCGGCTGCGGCTAAGGGAATCGGTCGCGGTTCTGGGGTGGGCGCAGGCTTCCTCACCTCGGGCGACGACATGCTCCGCGAGTCAGCCGTGTACGTCAGCTACGCACGCCGCCTGGACTTCATAGGCAAACTGGGGACCGCTCTTTCCGCTGGCCTCACGGCGAAAGTGCGCTGGTCCAGCTTTGGCAACAACGCAGGAGGCGGGGAGCAGCGCATTCAGGGCACTGCTACCGGCTACGGACTCGATTTCGGGCTCCGCTGGAAGCCGGCCGGTCGGTGGGCCGTAGGGCTGTTGCTCCGTGATTTCTTGAACAATCTGCACTACGAAAATGAGACGCGCCGCACCTCCTACGGGGAGGCAGTCCCGGCGGCGTTGATTGTCGGTGCAGCCTACCTGGCCAGGCCAAACCTGGTGCTGGCCCTCGATGTGGACAAGTCGCTGTACACTGACCTGAAGGACCGCATCAGTCTCGGCACGGAATGGCTCCTTTTCAGGCTGCTCTACCTGCGCGCCGGTTGGTCGCAAAACCTCGACCCGGTGACCAACGGCAAGGCAAACTGCGGATTCGGCATCCAGTACTTCCGGGAAAGTTTCGGCGCCAGGTTCGACTTTGCCTATCAACTCCACTTTCTTGCAAACACGCCCAGGGTTTCGGTCTCACTGTGGTTCTGACAATGAAGCTACGCCCCGACACGGCTTTCCTTCTGCTTCTCCTGAGCTCGGTTGCGCTGGCCCAAGGCGACCGGCCGATCACCGAGTTGGTTGGTCGTCACATTCGGGTGGAGGTTTCTTTGTCAGGAGCATTCCTGGGTCTCGGCGGGAGCATGGCCCCTCTCGGTGGCCCGGCCGCCAGCCGCGTCGACGCCGGTTGCGTGGGCTGGAATCCCGCCGGGCTTGCTGCGCTGCATCGTCGGAGCGTGGTGCTGGACTGGGTGCCTGGGCTGGCGCAGAACGCGCAATCCCTGGCCGATCTCTCCGGCACCTTGAACGAACAGCTGGACGCAATCATCGACGACTATGGAGCACCCTCGGCAGCGGTCCACTATCCCGAGCTGGTCGCCAATGTGGGGTTTCATCCGCTGGTGAGCGGTTTTGCCCTCGGTGTGCCTTTCCGGGTGCGCGGAAGAAAAGTGGGAATAGGGTTGGGTTATCGCCAACCC
>JACIZP010000179.1 GCA_014359355.1 Calditrichota bacterium
GCAGATGGTGACGAAATACGCCCCCGGCTGCGCGTAATCATACCCCGGCAGGCGAATGCTGCGACGGCGATGGATTTGGCGATTGCCTGAGATGGCCAAACCCCCTGTGTTGGGCACACATTGCACACGCGCGGGCGTGGCTCGGCGCGGGCACGTTGCAACGTGCCCCTACAACCATTGGGCCCTTTCCAAACGCGCACCCCGTCGGGGCGCACCGCCGTGCGCCCCTACATCTCGTGACCGTGATTAGGCATGACCCCGAACGCCCTGGCGCCGTGTTGCACGCCTGGCAAATCTACGGCCTCTTCGGGATCACCCCCTCCAGCGCCTTCTTGGCCCGCTCTTTCAACTTATCCTCTTCTTCCCGCTTGCGCTTCTCCACCTCGGCCTCCAGCTCCTTGACCTTGGCGTCGAATTGCGCGCGCAACTCGTCGGCCTGGCGCTTGTAGGAATCGATGCGCTCCACCACCTGGCCTTTCAGCTGGCTGTAGACGGCGTTCACCTCGGCAAGCTTCTGGTCGCGCAGAGCATACACCTTGCTCATGATGCGCTGCTCCGCCTCGGCAAGCTCGCGGGAGGCCACCGCCCTCAGGCGTGCGCCCAGCAGATCATCGAGATTGGAACCAATGTGCAGCTTGGTTGCGCCGTCTCCACCGGACAGCCGCAGCTGCAAGGTGAGATCGTCCAAGCCACCGAGCACCTCATGCGTCAGGGCGGCAAAGCGGTCCTTGGGCTTTACCGCCGGGAATTCGAAGCCAAGGCCTCTGGCTTTCACGTCCATGCTGGCTAAGAACGAGCCGCCGCTGAGGCGAAGTACCCAGGCGACGTCCGCCTTGCCTTGTTGCACCTGCAAAGGTAGATACGGAGAACGCGCCAGCGGCAGCCCGCCGAGGCTCTTGTTGGTCAGGCTGAGCACAAAACTGTCCCTTGCCGCCTGCATGGTGTGGTCCAGTACCGCCTTGAAAGTCCCGGAGAGCTTTTCCTGTTGGAGTATGCCGAGGTCAATCAACGTCGGACGGCCGTACACCCAGGGCTGGTTGGTGATTCCTCTGGCTTCACCGATCAGCCTGATGAACTCCCCCTGCGCGTCGGCTGCCGTGCGCCCGGAGAGGTGGACCTTCTCGATCAGAAACTGCGGGTACCGATAGCGGCTGGGGTAATGGATCGTGCGGCCCTTCATCCGCTGCCTCTTGGGTTCCTGCGCCGCCTTTTTCTCCGGAATGAGGTCCTGCACCAGGCGAACGTACCCCAGCACCTGGTCCACCTGCTTGCCGATGGTGGTACCGAGCAGTATTTTGCTCAGCTCCGGTTTCTTCAGGTCAGGCAGCTTGGCCAGCTTGAGAAGCCGTTCATAGTCCTCCCTCACCCAGTCATCCACCTGGGGGACATAGCCCGTCACGCGGTCGACGTCCGCGTGGATTTCCCGGTGCTTGTCCGTGACCGTCCGCTCCAGGTTCTGGAAGGTGCGTTGTGCATTCTTGACTTTGTCGATGGCTGCGGTGAGTTCCTCCACGCTGCGGATCTGGGCGGGTTGAATGCTGAGCAGCTCGTCGCGAGCTCTTTTGAGGTCCTCATCCGGGCGGAAGGTGGTCATGAACGCATGGTGCTTCTCGTAAGTGCTGAGCAGATCGTTCCTCACCGAGTCCAGGCGGTCAACAATCTTGATGCCGGTGATGGCTACTAGGCTGTCCACATTGAGGCGCCGGGTGATGGCGTCCAAGTCGAATTCGGGCAGCGGGAGAGCCTCAAGCTCGCGTTTGAGCTCGGCGCGGAGCTGGTCGATGAGCCCAGGCTCGGTGCTCTTCTTCCGCACGCGCTTTGGCAGGGCACCGTCGTAGGCGCGAGGAGTGCCATAGCGTACGTCCTCCAAGGCCATCTCCTCGATGACGTAGCGCTTTCTGAGCAGGGCTGCGGGATTCATCCGGAAAGCAGCCCGGCCGGTCTCGATCAGGTTGCGCATCGTCTGGTCGGGATCGGTCACCTGCAATCTGGACCATTCAATGGACAGTGCCGTCGGGCGCACACGCAAGTTGTCGATCTCCACCCGCGCGCCGACCGCTGCTTCACCCGCCTTCTCCAAGCCCGACTCCAACCAGCGGTTCATGAACAGCCTGGCGACTATCACCAGGCCGACCACGATGACCAGAAACGGGATAAGCCCTTTCCACCGCATGGCTAACCTCCAAAGTCACGGAGTTTCAGGTAGAGCTGGACTATGGCATTCCCGCGCATGGCCTGGGCGATCTTCGTGCTGCCGATCTTTTCGCCCCAAGACTCGCGGAACCACTTGACAAACCATTTGAACCAGAGAAAGTTCGGCACCAAGGCGAGCAGCGCTACCACCAGGCTCCCCATCACCACGGTGTTGTTAAAGCGCGTGAGCGGGGCGATCGGCACGTTGTACAGCCAGGTCCAGACCGGTTGAAGTGCTGGCACATTGGTCAGCAGTTGGTAGCCAATGGCGTCGAACGGCGGGTCCAGAAGCCAGGCGAAGAGACTGAACAGAGCCCAGCCCAAGAGAGCAGCGGTGATATTCACGTTGAGGATGCAGATGAGGAGGATCACCACAAAGTTGTGCAGCGTCCAGAAAGGCGTCAGGCCGGGAATGGCACCGAGTGCGAATCCCCAGCCCACTTGTGTAGGTGAGTCAGCAGAGCGCAAGACTTTGATGACTTTGCTGGCAAGACTGAGCGGAAGCATTGGCGGCTCTCCCCTGTTTCAACAAATGTGGTCCAGCCGCACAGGTTGGAGGAACCCCTCACTCTCCCATCAGTTGCACCACAATTTCTCGCTGGCGGCTGCGGTTGTCGAAATCAATGAGAACAATCTGTTGCCAGGTGCCGAGTAGCAGTCTGCCCTCAGCAAACGGCACGGTGAGCGATGCCCCGACCAGCGCGGCGCGCACGTGGGCGTAGCCGTTGCCGTCATGCCAGGTCGCATCGTGGTGGTAACGGACTCCCATGGGCGCCACTCGCTCCAAGGCTTCCGGCACGTCCTCGAGCAACCCTGGCTCGTATTCGATGGTCGTGACCGCGGCGGTGGAGCCAGGCACAAACACCGTGGCCGTACCACGACGGAGCCCACTCCGCTGCACGCACTCCTGTACGGCATCGGTCATGTCCACAATCTCGTTGCGCCCGCGCGTCTTGACGGGCACATAGTCGGTGACTACCTGCATTGCAAGACACTACCGGCATCTACCCTGGTTAACTCCAAGAAGGCGCGGTACCGCTCTTGAATCTCCTCCGGTGTGAGGTCACGCAGACGGTCCACGCTGAACTTTTCCACGCAGAAGGAAGCGAGCACGCTGCCGTAGACCACGGCTCGGCGCAGGTTGTCTTCCGAAAGCTCGTCGGTGTAGGCCAGATACCCCACAAAACCCCCGGCAAAGGTGTCGCCGGCCCCAGTTGGATCGCACAGGCTCTCTAAGGGATAGGCCGGCGCCCAGAAACAGCTCTTGGGCGTGACCATGAGCGCACCGTGCTCGCCTTTCTTGATGACCACCGTCTTGGGACCAATGCGCAACAGCGCCCGCGCCGCTCGATACAGATTTGGCTCTTGAGCCAACTGCCGCGCCTCCGCGTCGTTGATGATCAGAACGTCTACTTTCTTGAGGGTGCGACGCAACTCCGCCGGCGTGTTCTCGATCCAATAGTTCATCGTGTCCAGGACAACCAGCTTCGGGCTGCTCACTTGTTCGAGCACCTGCATCTGCAGCTGTGGCATGATGTTGGCCAGGAAGAGGTACTCGCTGTCCCGATAGCTCGCCGGTAACTTGGGCACAAAGTTCTCAAAGACGTTGAGGTGGGTGTAGAGCGTTTCGCGGGCGTTGAGGTCATAGTCGTAGCGTCCCGCCCAGCGGAAGGTGCTGCCGTGCTCCACCGTCAAACCGGTGAGGTCCACCTGCCGCTCCTCGAGGAAACGAAGCTGGCTCCGGTCGAAATCATCGCCCACCACTGCCACCAGGCGCACCGGGACAAAGAAGCTGGCGGCGGCACTGAAGTAGATGGCCGACCCGCCCAAGGCCTCATCCACCTTACCAAACGGCGTCTCGACGGTATCGTAGGCAACTGATCCGACCACCAACAGGCTCATGAGCTCTTCCTCCCTTCCGGCTACATCCTCACATGCGCTCGGGCACGTCGATTCCCAACAGGGCTAAGCCGCGGCGCAGCACGATGCTGGTCGCCTTGGAAAGCACCAGCCTGGCGCGCACCAACTTCTCGTCCTCAGCGTGCAGCACCGAATGTTCGTGGTAGAAGCGGCTGAAGGCCTTGGCCAGCTCCCACAGATAGGTGGCCACGCGCGCCGGGTTGTAGGACAGGGCCGCGGCCTTCACTTCGCCAGGGAAGCTGTGCAACCGCCGCACTAAGGCAATCTCCTCAGGCTCCACTAACACCGAAAAGTCGCACTGCTCAGGGGAGACCGCAGCGTATTCGTCCTTGCCGGATTTGCGGAAGATGCTGCGCACGCGCACGTAGGCGTATTGCACATAGGGACCGGTGAAGCCATCGAAAGAAATGGACTCCGCCGGGTCGAAAAGCATGCGGCTCTGCGGGCCAAACTTGAGGATGAAGAACTTGAGCGCCCCCTGAGCGAGAATCTCGGCGGTGGCATCCAGATCTTCGGGGGCAATGTCCAGGTGGCGCTTGGCGATCTCCTCCCGCTCCATCCGGAACAGCTCGTCCATCAGGTCGTCGGCGTCCACTACCGTGCCCTCACGGGATTTCATCTTGCCGGCGGGCAGGTCGATCATGCCGTAAGCCAAGTGGTAGCAGCCATCGGCCCACGGGAAGCCCAACTTGCGCATGACGGCGAACAGGACCTGGAAATGGTAGATCTGCTCGTCGCCCACCACCCAGATGGCGCGCTTCATGCCAAAGTCATCGAACTTTAGTTTGGTGGTGCCAATGTCCTGGGTGATGTAGACGGAGGTGCCATCGCTGCGCAGGAGAAGCTTTTCGCCCAATCCCTCGGCCGTGAGGTCCACCCACACCGAGCCATCCGGTTTGCGGTAGAAGACGCCTCGTTGCAGTCCCTCTTCGACCAACGCACGGCCAAGCTGGTAGGTCTCGCTTTCCTTGTAGACCTTGTCGAACTTGCAGCCCAGCCGGCGATAGGTCTGATCGAAGCCCTCGTACACCCAGTCGTTCATCATGCGCCAAAGGGCCAGCACCTCGGGGTCGCCTGCCTCCCAGCGCTGCAGCATCTCCTTCACCCTGCCGTACCATTTGGACTGGGCCAGGAATTCCCCTTCCAAGCGGCGACGCTCCTGGTCATCCAGCTTCTTGAGGTCTACGCCGCGCGCAGCAAGCCACTCTTGCCATTCCTGGTGCTGCTGTTTTTCATACAGCACGTAAAAGTCACCGACAAAGTGGTCGCCCTTCACGCCCGTTGATTGCGGCGTGCGCCCCTGGCCGAACTCCTGGTAGGCGAGCATGGACTTGCAGATGTGCACGCCGCGGTCGTTGACCAAATTGACGCGCACCACCTCATGGCCAATGGCCTCTAAGAGGTTGGAAATGGCCATGCCCAAAAGGTTGTTCCGCACGTGTCCCAGGTGTTGGGGCTTGTTGGTGTTGGGCGCCGAGTATTCGATGAGGATCTTCTCACCGCGCCCTTCGTCGCTGTTGCCGAAAGTATCGGGTGCAGACAGAATGTCGCCGCAGGTGACGCGAAACAGCGCCTCCTTGTCGACTGTGAAGTTGAGATACGGCCCGGCCACGTCGACGCGCACCAGAGGCTTTTCCACCGCGATTCCCTCTGCCAGGCGGCGGGCGATGGTAGCCGGCGCAGTTTTGGCCAGGCGTGCCAACGGGAAGCAGGCGAACGCAAAATC
Source organism: Calditrichota bacterium (assembly GCA_014359355.1). Taxonomy (NCBI): domain Bacteria; kingdom Pseudomonadati; phylum Calditrichota; species Calditrichota bacterium. Next base: position 5,840 of record JACIZP010000179.1, read on the forward strand.
GCCAAGCTGCTCGTCGGGGGGTGTGTCCAGGCGTGCCTCAGGCGGCAGCGAGACGCCAAATGCCTTCCTGCTCGCCTCCTCGATGCGTGCGAGAATCTGTTGCTCGATGATGCTCATGCTCCTGTTGATTCCATGCTGTCTTCAGAAACGGTGATAATCTCTGCATCGCCCCATAACTGCTCCAGTCCGTAGAACTCGCGCACCTCCGGCTGGAAGATGTGTGCCACCACATCGATGTAGTCGAGGATCACCCAGCGCAGGTGCGTGTAGCCTTCCCGGTGCCACGGCTCGATGCGCTCCTTGCTCAGCTCCTCCTCGATGTGGTCGGTAATGGCCTTGACCTGCGTGTCGGATGCTCCGGTGCAGAGCACAAAATAGTCGGTGAACGAACAGAGGCCCCGCAGGTCCATCACCAAGACCGAAGAGGCTTTCTTGTCCAACGAAAGGTCGGCAATGCGCAGGGCCAAAGTCTTCGGGTCGGACAAGTCCTTTGCGTTCAGCGCTCCACCCTCCCAGTTATGAGCCTCAGTTCAACTCTCGTGCGCCAACAGGCCCTCTGCCGCTGCTACCACCTCGCCGGCGGAGATGTCGCGCATGCAGCGAAAGTGCCGCTTTGGGCAGCGTCGTGAGCCGACGTGGGAGCATGGGCGGCACGGCAGCTCTTTCTGCACCACACGGGACCCGGGCCCGAAAGGGAAAAATCCGAGTTCCTCGGTGGTAGGCCCAAAGATGGCCACCACCTTTTTCCCCAGCGCGGTGGCAATATGCATCAGGCCCGTGTCGTTGCACAGCACCAGATCACAAAAGCTCAGAGCCGCAGCGCTCTCCATCAGCGACAACGCGCCCACCATGTCTACTGGCTTGTGCTGCATGTGCGCGACCACCTCCGCGGCGATGGGCTGGTCGTTGGCATCACCCAGGAGCAGCGTGCCACTGCCATGCCGTGCGGCAAGCGCATCTGCTACCTCGGCAAAGCGTTCCGGCAGCCAACGCTTGGTGAAAAAGCCAGCACCAGGCACCACCGCCACACGCAACGGGCGCGACAGAAAACCGGCTCTGTTGAGTAACTCCCTCACCCGCGCGCCTGCAGCCGGATCCATGAAGAACTCGGGGCCCATTCCATCGTCGCGAACGCCCAAAGGCGCCACCGCTGCCAGATAGCGCTGGTAAACAGGGACAATGCCCGGATAGAGGTTCTTTTTCGTGGCGATGAGCACGGCGCGAGCCCAGCGCCACTTCCGGTACGTCACCGTGCGGGCACCCCTCAGTCCTATGCGCAGGTAGTAGCTGCGGAAGTTCTTGTGAATGTCCACGACCAAGTCGTACTCCTGCGCCTTGAGCGAACGCCTGAGGGCCCGCAGCTCTCTCCAGCCTCCTCCTTCAGGCAGCAGGTGCACGCGGTGCACATAGGGCGAAAAACGGACGAGATCAGCAAACCTCTCCTTGACGACGAAATCTACTTCCGCTCCAGGGAAGGCCTTGTTCAGCCCCCGCAGCAGCGGACTGGCCAGGACAATGTCCCCAATGGAACTGAGGCGGATGACCAAAATCCGGCGGGGCGGCGATGCCTGCGTTGTCTGTCTGCTCATCGCGCTCCACGCTCGCCACGGCGGCTATTCCGCCAACTTTTTCTTGAACCAGTCGATGGTCAAACGCAGCCCTTCTTCCAACCCGACCTTTGGTTCCCAGCCCAAGAGCTGCTTGGCCTTGGTGATATCGGGCTGTCGCACCTTGGGGTCGTCTACGGGCAGCGGCTTGCGCACGATAGGGCTTTTGCTCCCAGTCAGCCGCACGATTGTCTCGGCCAGCTCCATGATCGTCAGCTCCTGCGGATTGCCGATGTTGACCGGATCCACGCAATCGGACATCAGCAGGCGGTAGAGGCCTTCGATCTGGTCGGAGACATAGCAGAAGCTCCTCGTCTGCTTGCCCTCGCCGAACACAGTGATCGGCTCCCCGCGCAACGCCTGCGGGATGAATGTCGGAATGGCCCGGCCATCGTGGGGACGCATGCGCGGGCCGTAGGTGTTGAAGATGCGGGCAATGCGCGTGTCCAGGCCGTGGTAACGGTGGTAGGCCATGGTGAGGGCCTCGGCAAAACGCTTGGCCTCGTCGTACACCCCGCGCGGCCCAACTGGATTCACATTGCCCCAGTAGTCCTCGCTCTGTGGGTGGATGAGCGGATCGCCATAGACCTCGGAGGTAGAGGCCAAGAGGAAACGCGCGCCCTTCTCCTTGGCCAGGCCCAAAGCCTTGTGCGTACCCAACGCTCCCACCTTCAGCGTCTGGATCGGAAGCTGCAGGTAATCCAAAGGGCTCGCTGGCGAGGCAAAATGCAGCACATAGTCGATCTTCCCGGCCACATAGATGTACTCGGTGACGTCGTGTTTGATGAAGCGAAAGCGCTCACATTGCAGATGCTCGATGTTCGCTACGGTGCCGGTGATGAGGTTGTCCATGGCGATAACGTGGTGCCCCTTGTTGAGCAGATACTCGCACAGATGCGAGCCGAGGAAACCGGCACCTCCTGTCACCAGAGTCGTGGGCATCGTCCTCTCCTTCCCGTTCCGTGGCCCAATCCGTCAGTCCTTGAGCACCTCAAGCCGGCCACGCAGGCCCGAGGTGGCGTGCCATTGCAGGGAGCCGTGGTTGTCGACGAGCATCACGGCTTCCACTCCCGGCAGTCGTTCGGCCAAGGCCAGGCCGCGCTCAGGCCCCAGCACGAACAGAGCCGTAGACAGCGCGTCCGCCTCCATGGCTGAGTTGGCGAGCACCGTCACGCTGGCACACGACCGTGCAGGCCAGCCAGTGTGCGGGTCGAGGATGTGGTGGTACCGTACCGAATCGTTCATGAAAAAGCGCTCATAGTCGCCGGAAGTGGCCACACATCCCTCATCCATGCGGAAGCGCGCGAAGAGCTTGCTATTGTCCCGCGGATGGCGGATCCATACGTGCCGCCTGCCGGCGGTGAGTGCGGTCGCCAGCGTCCGCAGGTTGCTCCGCGCGTCGACCATGGCGTCGGTGATGCCGTGCGCCCGCAGCGAGTCGATGGCTACATCCACCGCAAGCCCCTTAGCGATCCCCCCCAGGTCCAGAGCCATGCCCAGCTCATCCAGCCAAACGCAGCCCTCCTGGACGTGCACACGGCGAAAATCAACCAAAGGGAGCAAAGCTCTGATAGCGGCCGAGTCCGGCACGCGCGGGTGGTCGCCAAGAAAATCCCACAAGCGCATGAGCGGCCCCACAGTCACATCGAAGGCACCGTCGGAGAGCAGGCTCACGCGTTGTGCTTCCTCGAGGCAGGCCAGCAACAACGGGCTCGCGTACACCGGTCGAGGCGCAGCACGGTTAACCTTGCTGACTTCGCTGCTGTCACGGTAGCAGCTGGTGCGCAGCTCCACCTCGAGCATCCCCTCGAACGCAGCATCAATGGCCCGAAGCATGGTCTCGCGACTCTTATCGCGGTCGTACACGGTAATGGTAGCAAAGGTATCCATGAGCACGCGCGTCTCCTGGACAGGCTCATGCCGCGCACAGGCGACCAACCACGCGCTCAGCATGCATCCCGCCCAACAGGTCGCTCGCCGCAGCGACGGCCGGCTATTTCTCACGCGCACCCACATAGCGGAGCAACTCCTGTAATGCCTGCTTGTACGGTGAAGGCGCATAGGCTTCCAGGCACGAGTCGGCCTGGCGAAGGTAGCGCTCCACCTGCGCTGTGGAGTAAGCCAGACCGCCATGTTGCCGCACAAACGCGATGACCATCTCCACCCGCTCCTTTTCCCCGGATTGCACGTGCGCCATGATTTCCTGCGCAACCGGCGGCTCGGCATTGCGCAGCGCATGGAGGAGCGGCAGGGTAATCTTGTTGTTCAGGATGTCACTCCCGATGGGCTTGCCCAGCGTCTCCTGGTCACCGACATAGTCGAGGATATCGTCACGAATCTGGAAAGCGATGCCCAGGTGTTCGCCGAACTGGTCCATGGTGCGCAGCGACTCATCGCCGGCGCCCGCAGCCATCGCCCCCAGTTGGCAGCAGGCAGAAAGCAGCGCCGCCGTCTTGTCGGACACGACCCGGAAATAGTTTTGCTCCATAGCGTGGTAGTCGCTCCCCTGTTCCTCTTGGAGCAGTTCGCCGCGGCTCATGCGGAAGGTTGCATCCGAAAGCAAGCGCAATGCCGGCACATCGCCGCCGTCCAACAGAGTAGCGAGCGCGCGCGAAAACAGCAGATCACCCACGAGGATGGCGATGCGGTTACTCCATAAGCCGTTGACGGTGGGAGCCCCACGCCGCAGGAGGGAAGAATCCACCACATCGTCATGCACCAACGTGGCGGTGTGCAAAAGCTCCACCGCCAGCGCAGGCTTCAGTGCAGCTTGTGGAGCAGCTCCATGCAATCCACAGGTGAGAAAGGCGAGAATCGGCCGTAGGCGCTTCCCGCGGTGCATGGCGAGGTGAACGGCAACGTCGTTGATGAGCGAGACGTCAGAGGTGAGCACCGCGCGGAACTCATCTTCGAAAAGCTGTAGCTCCGCCTCTATGGGCCGACAAAACGCGTACTTCTCCAACAAAGGTCCCGATATTTCTGTTCTTCTCCGCAGTTGTGGCAGAATGTAGCAAAAAACCGAAAGACTATCAACCCATTTGTCGTGGCCGAGAAGGCCGGCCTCCCCATCCTATTGACGCTCCTCCGTCCGCTCGGCAGGTGAAGGCGCCCGCTCGGCCGCGCCCGGGGCCACAGGCAGCCGCACGGTGAAGGTGCTCCCCTGTCCGATCTGGCTCTGCACGGCGATGTCGCCGCCATAGCGCCTGATAATCGACCGGGAGATATAGAGGCCCAAGCCCGTGCCTTCCCCCACTTTCTTCGTGGTGTAGAACGGGGTAAACAGGTGCTTCAATTCGTCAGGTGAGATGCCGCACCCAGTATCACTGACATCCACCTCCACCCATTGGCCGTCGTCCGTGAGGCGCGGAGTTATGCGCAGCACACCCCCCTCCGGCATGGCCTGGATGGCGTTAAGGATGATGTTGAGGAACACCTGCTTTAAGGAGTCCAAATTGAAGCAAACGCGCGGTAGCCGCTCCTCCTCTGCCTGTTCGCGGACGAGCCGGATCTGACGAGATGCCAGCTCCTTCTCCAGGAGGACCAGCGTGGCGTCGATGACGCGCCGCACATCCAACAGCTCCAGCTCATGTTCTGAGCGACGCGAAAACTCCAGCAAGTTGTTGATGATGGTGGCAGCCCGCCGCACGTTGCGCTGGATCATCTCCAACTTGTCGCGCACCTCGGCATCCACATCGGTCAGCGTCTCTTGCAGGTAGTAACGGGCAGACTCGATTATGTTGAGGGGGTTGCGCAACTCGTGGGCGATGCCTGAGGAGAGCATGCCCACGGTGGCTAATTTCTCCGACTGGATGAGGTGCTGCTCGATGCGTTTCTGTTCGGTCACATCCTTGACGTGCTCCACCACCAGCTCCGGCCGCCCGTCAAGTCCGGGCATCGGATAGCACCACAGGTGGAAAATGGCCTCACCCTCCTCCCGCTCTTCGAATTGGGTTTGCCCTTCTTGCAGGACGCGCAGAGTGGGGCAGTCCTCACAAGGGGAGGAGCGGCGAAACAGGGCTTGGTAGCAGCGGCTGCCAACCAGCTCGTTGGGCGGGACCTTGCATTGCGCAGCCAGGTGGCGGTTGGCCATGACGATGGTGTGGCGCTCGTCTACTACGGCAATCATGTCTTGGATGCCGTCGAACGCTGCTTGCAGGCGTTTCTTGCTGAGCAGGATCTGCTGCTCGAGGCGACGCCGCTGCGTTACATCGCGCATGATGGTCTGGATGACTCGCTTGTCGCCCAGGTCCACCACGCTGCTGCTCACCTCCGCGTAGACCTCGCTGCCATCGCTCCGCAGGAGGCGGAGCTCATCAACGGCGGTAACCTTGCCGCGCAGGGCCCGTTGCCGCAGGCGCTCCACCTTGCTCTGTTCTTCCGGCGGGCAGAGCGCGCACATGGTTGTCGCCAGCAGTTCGCGGCGGCTTCTTCCGGTGAGCTCTTCGGCGCGGGCGTTCGCGTCGAGCAGGCGGCCGCTGTCCACCTCCTCCACGAAGATGGCATCGGAGGCCAAGGCCACTAAGGTGCGGTACTGGAGTTCGGTCCTGCGGAGTTCGCTCTCCAAGCGGTGGCGTTCGATGGCCTTAGCGACCACGCGCGGCAAGACCTCGAGGTAGCCAGGCCGCTTGATGAGGTAGTCGTAGGCGCCGCGCTTCATCGCCTCCACTGCCACCTCTTCGCTCCCCTCGCCGGTGGTCATGATAACCGGCACGGCAATCTTTTCCCGCTCCAAGGCCTGCATGAGGGCCAGGCCATCCATCACGGGGAGGTTATAGTCCAGGACCATGGCCGCATAGCGCCCTTGGCGCAACATTTCCAGCGCCTCGCTGCCGTTGGCCGCCAGGTCAATGCTGCACCCCAGATCGCCGCGCTCGATGGCCAGGCGCATGAGGCGCGCCTGCGCTTCGTCATCCTCAACGATGAGGATTCTTGTCGGAGTCTCCTTCTTCACCTTTTTCTCTTACAGCACCTCGCCGCGCCACGTGGTCAAGTCCTATCCATCCCCAATGGGTGCAGCTTTGGGGAAACTGACCAGGAGCTCGACTTCGCCGCTCACCAGCAGCCGCACCAGCAACTTGCCTCCGCACAACGAAAAAAGATGCTGGGCCCGCCGCACTTGCTCATTGGCGGCTCGCCACCGCGCGTCTCCAGCCCGTGTGGCGGAAAGATCGGGCGCGGAGCCGAGATAGCGCACGTAGAGGAATTTGCTGAGCAACTGTTCCCGATAGCCGACTTCAACTCTCGGCCGCCCTGGTCCGGTGACCATCTGCACGACGCCCTCGAGAAGCCGCCGCAAGCCCTGGGCCAGCGGACCCTGCCGAGCAACGATTTCTATGGGCGGCCCGGGCACCAAAACCAGCTGCACCTCTTTCAATGCGCCGGCCCTGTCGAGCTCCACCGTGATGTCGTTGAGCAGTTTTGGCACAGACACAGCGCGGGGAGCCTCACCCTGGGGGCTGATGGCCCATCCAGCGCCTGGCTGCTGGACTGCAGCCAGCACGCGATCAAGGTTGGCACGCACCGCTTCCCAGCATTCGATGCTCTCCTCCTGGCCTGGGCCAAGTGCACCGAAGTGGCGGCGCAACGAAGGGTCCACTTCCTCTATGGCACGCCGCAGGGCAGCAAGCTCGCTGGAAAGACTCGGCCTCTTCTCTTCGTGCACGCGCGGCGCTGCCTGCTCTTCGGGGATGGCCTCCCCTCTCGCACGCTCGACCTCCTCTTGAGCAGTAGCTTGCTCGCCACAGGAAGCAATGGCCCTTGCCACTACCGGTGCCACTGCGCGCAGGAGCTGGACGTCCTCTTGACTAAACGCGTCCTCACCCAAGGCACCCAAGGAGAGATTCCCCAGGTAGAGGCCCTCGGCGAGGAGGAGCACACTTACCCGGGAGCCTAACTTGTCGGCCAGGGCCAATTGGCCCTGCGCCCCCGGCTCACCGAACTGCGGCCTCAACCATCCCAAATGGTCCTCAGCAAGGGGTTCCCAGCGGTACGTTGCCCTGACCACGTCGGCCATGTCCTGGGAAGCCAAGCAGAGGGCACGCGCCTGGCTGCCTCCTTCCTCGAAAAGGGTGACGGTCAAGAGGTCAAAGGCCATTCTCCGCTGCAGGTGCCTGCCGAGGTGCGCCACAACAGCCTCCACATCACGCAGGCCCCATAACCCGGCGACGATGTCCAAGGCCGCTTGGGCACCTGCGGCCACCCGCTCCAGTCGCTGGCCGCGCTCCGCCCACGTCACCAGGAGAGCGAGCAACCGGGCACCATGAGCCAGCAGCTCCTTATGGTCCACGGCGAAGGATCGCGCCTGCGGGAAAAAGTAGGTCAAGACCCCTACCTTGCGCTCTGCCAGGCGCAGAGGTGCGCCGAGGAAAGCACCATAGCCGGCGCGGGCCGCCTCCTCCCGCAAGAAGGAAAACTCCTGCGAAACCGCGATGGACGGACATTCAACCACGTCTTCCGCCTCCAGCACCTTCTGATAGGGGCCTTCGGCAAAGGCCATCTCGGCCACAGCAGGCACACCCTCCTGGCCAAAGTCACGGAAGGCCTTCATCTTCAGACTCTGGCCCTGAGCTGGCAGTACGTGCAGGGTGCCATACCTGGCCCCCAACTCTCTGCCTATGCGCGCGAACACCGAGTTGATGCCTTCTTCCACTTCCCCGGATTCGGTCAGGGCGCTGAGCAGCTCGCCAAGCTCGCTCAGGTGCGCAGCCCGACTCTCTGGCGGGGCGCCTCCGTGCAAAGGCCGCAGGATAAACAGCCAGCGCTCGCCGGAGGCAGCCCCGAGTCGCGCCATTTCCACGACAACTTCCAGGACTTCCCCCGACTTGGTTTGCAGCGCGCAGTCGATCCGCGTCGGGGCGGCGGCGAGCAGGCGACGCCAGTCCGGCATTTCCCCAGGGCGGAAGAGCGCCGAGAGCCGCAGCGCGTGCAGCTCATCAGGCGCGTACCCCACCAGCGCAGCCATGGCCTTGTTGCCTTCGTAGATGAGGTCTGCGGCCACATCCACCAGCAGAACCGGCTGCTCCACATGCTCGAAGAGACGCGCATATCGTTCCCGCCACTGCGCTGCCGCTTCTTCTGCTGCGGCCGAGCGGGCATTGATCCGCGCGCGCTCCAAGGCAAGTGCCACCAGCGCCGCGACCTCCTGTGCTGTGGCCTGCTCCTCGGCGGTCAGCTCGCGGGCTTGGCTGCTCACTGCGTGAATAATGCCCAAAAGCTCCAAGCCCCAGTGGAACGGAAACACAAAGGCGACCACCGCGTGATCGCCCAAGAGTTCCCTTTCAGAAGGAGAGCTCACCTCTGCCGCACGGACGATGAAGGCGCCCCTTGAGACAACAGCCTCCTTCCAGGAGCACTCCTGTTCAGGCACCACCACCTCGCGCCGGGCAAAGCGGCTCTCCTGGTTCAAGAGAGGTGTCGTGACAAAGACCCGACGCTCTGCGTCGTACCGGAGGATGACCGCCTGCTCGCACCTCAGGGCCGCTTCCACCGCCTGGCGGGCCAACTGGCCGACCTCCACCAGGTCACCCCTGGCCACTGCCTCCATCAGCACTTGCAAGGCGGCGGCTCTCTCTGTGCTCTCGCGCTTACTCATCCCCTTCTCTCCTCACCGCACCACCACCCATTGCGCACCACGGGCCGTCTGAGCCTGCCCTCGTGTCAAAAAGTAAGGCATTCCCCTCACAAATTCAAGGGGAAACTCAGCGCTACCCCCAAGCATCGTCTGCCGTAAAACGCACGGCTGGTGGGGAGCCAATCTCACGAGACAGCATGGGCCCGCCCGGCTTACGCCGTCTTTGTCTGGAGGTGAGCTTCCACCACTTTGCGCGTCTCGGCCAGCACCTGCTCCAGGACCGTGTCCAGGCTGCCGGGAACAGAAGCCCCCGCCGCAAAGGTGTGACCTCCCCCGCCGAATTTCGCGGCAATGCCAATCACTGGGATGCGCCCTTTGGAACGGAGGCTGATCTTGGTTCGACCATTGTTCAGTTCGGTCAGGGAGAGGCTTACTTCTACTCCTGCCACCATGCGCGGCAGCTCCGGGAAGCTCTCTAACTCCCAGGTCATGACGCCGCTCCGCTCCAGTGCCTGGCGGCTGAGCGCAAACCAGGCCAGCGCTCCCTCGCACTCGAAGCTCAACGAGCGGAGCACCTCGCCCATCAGGCGCACCTTGGCCGGGGAGTTGCTCTCGTAGACTTGCTCGTAGACCTTGCCCACGTCTACGCCTGCGGCCACCAGTTCGGCAGCCATCCGATGCACTTCTGGCGTGGTATTGGCAAATCGGAACGAGCCGGTATCTGTCACCAGGCAGGTGTAGAGCGCCTCTGCCAATCTGCCCGTGGGCTTGATCCCCATCGCCAGGCTCAGGTCAAAGAGCAGCTCCCCAGTACAGGAGGCACTCGAGTCCACCACCTCGATCTCAGCCATTCCGTCGCTCTGGGTGTGGTGATCGATGCAGACCCGTGGCAGACGAAAATCCCTGATGACTTTTCCCACCTCGCGCAGGCGCGCCCAGTCGCTGATGTCCAAAATAAAGACCCCACCGGCTGACCGGAACAGCTCCAAGTGTTGGCTGGGATCATATTGGGCGATGGCCCCCTCCGGATCGAGAAAGCGGTAGTGATGGGGCGTAGGACTGACGTTGATGATGTGGCTGCGCTTGCCCTTGTGGGCGAGCATGATGGCAAGGGCGCACTCTGCGCCTATGGCATCGCCGTCAGGGCTGATGTGGGAGGTAATGATAAACTCGTCGCGGGTCGATATGAATTCGATAACCTTCTGCCAGTTTCTGCCGCTCACCTACTCACCCCGCACCGTCAAATACCCAAACCCGATATTGCCAACTTCGTCCACTGCCCGGATAACCAGCTCCCTTTCCTGGCCACTGGAAAGTTCCACCTTCACCTCAAAGACCTCTTGCCGTGAGTCGAGCACGCCGTCGCGGGGCTCAAGCAAAGTCCATTGCCCGGCGTCCAGGGCGTATTCGACCCGCTGCAGGGGGCTCCACTCGTCGCGCACTTCAACGATGGCCTTACCGGCTTTCTTGTCCCAGCGGAGCGCACCGACCTGCGGCGGAGAATTGTCCACCACAAAGGGGCGGGAGATGCGCTTCGCGCTGAGCGCCTCGTCCACGGCGTTGGAGGGGGCATCGGTAGCCTCGATCTGCAGCTCGTACTCGCCGTCCGGCATCAGGCGGGTGTCCCAGGAGTAGAAGTTGTTGTCCAGGTCGCTGACCAGCCGCCGCCAGTTCTTTGACCCCAAACGCCGATAGGAAATGGTGAACAAGAGATAGTCGTTGTTGGGATCGGAAAACCGCCAGCTCACCGCCCGCCAGCCGGTGCGTTTCTCGCTCTTGCCCAACTGTCGCGGGCTCCGCACCCCGCGGGGCACGGCGTCCCCTTCTTTCTCTTCTGCGCTGTCGCGCGCGTCGCGGGGCGGCTGGTAGTACTCACCAGGCGGCAGAACGGTGAGATTGTTCAACTCCGGGGCCATGTTCTTCTGCCGGTAAGCGATGACCACTCCGCTCACCGCCGGACTCTCCTTGCCCTGCCCGCGTAGCTCCGCCTTCCACTGCAAGAAGCGGGCAGGTGGACTTGTGATCTGTTCGCCCGCCGCCTCGCGATAAGCCTGCGACCACTGGCTCCAAGTCTCGTTCGGTTCCTTGGTGTTACCGCTCCGCGTGAATAGGCGCACCTGGTCGGCACCACCGCCTACCTTCCAGCGCAACTGCCCCCACTGCGCCACCACGCGCGCG
>JACIZP010000180.1 GCA_014359355.1 Calditrichota bacterium
TAGTCATGCTCGTCGACGATGTGTTCACGACGGGTGCTACGGCCAATGAGTGCGCGGCAGTGCTCCTGAAGGCAGGGGCACGGCGAGTAGGTCTGGCCACCGTGGCTAGGGCGTAGTGTTTTCCATGTGCTGCATCTGGCGCATTAGAGCAACCGAGGCGGAACTGGCTTCTGCAGCCCTTCGAGGAAGTGTCTGACTTCGGCTCTCCTGTTGGGGATAGGGCAGCGATGTGTTGAGCAGCCAGCTGCTGGATAGATCGCAAGCGATGCGAGGGCGGCGTGGGACACAGTTGAGAGACCGCAATGCAGACCCACCTGTGACACCTGCCCTGCGGCGCTCTGCGCAGAAGAAAAACAGAACATTTGTCGCACTTACCGGGAATAACTTCTTGACATTTTGGGGATTTTTTCATATAATTAGTGCCCGCTAAACCGTGCAAGCGAGAGTAATGGTAGAGCAGCACGCGCGACGTGCTGCTTTTTTGAAAGTGGAGAAACCGCACACAAGGAACGACGATGCCACTGGTCACCACCAAAGAGATGTTTGCCAAGGCCTACGAGGGCGGCTATGCCATCGGGGCATTCAATGTGAACAACATGGAGATAATCCAGGGAATCGTTGAGGCTGCGGAGGAAGAACGTGCTCCCTTGATTCTGCAGATCTCAAAGGGCGCGCGCAAGTACGCCCGGCATGAGTATTTGATGAAGCTCATCGAAGCCGCCCTGCAGATTTCCAACTTGCCAATTGCGGTTCACCTCGACCATGGCGACAGTTTCGAGCTTTGCAAGGCATGCATTGACGGTGGGTTCACCTCGGTCATGATCGATGGCTCCCACCTTCCCTTCGATGAGAATGTGGCCCTCACGAAGAAGGTGGTCGAGTACGCACATCCTCGGGGCATCCCTGTGGAGGCTGAACTAGGCAGGTTGAAGGGCGTGGAAGAGCATGTCTCCGTGGAGGAGCGCGATGCAATCTTCACCGACCCCGACGAGGCCCGGGAGTTCGTTGAACGTACCGGCTGCGACTCCTTGGCGGTGGCCATTGGCACCAGCCACGGTGCCTACAAATTTGCCGGCGAGCCGTTCTTAGACTTTGAACGGCTGCGGGCCATCGAGGAACGCCTGCCCGGCTTCCCCTTGGTTTTGCACGGCGCTTCCAGCGTACTCCAACCGTTTGTGGAAATGTGCAACAAGTACGGTGGCAAGCTTCCTGGGGCAAAGGGTGTGCCGGAGGAGATGATTGCCCGGGCGGTCAAAGGCGGCGTGTGCAAGGTGAACATCGATACTGACTTGCGGCTGGCGATGACAGCCACTATTCGTAAAGAGTTTGCGGAGAATCCGAGCAACTTTGACCCGCGACTCTACTTGGGTCCAGCGCGCGAGGCGATCAAGGAAATGGTCCGGCACAAGCTTCATGTGCTCGGTTGTACCGGGAAGGCATAGGTTTTCCAGAATCAGCAGGAGCGGAGGTTGACATGGCAGCCAAAGTTGCAATCAACGGTTTTGGGCGGATTGGAAGACTCGTATTTCGCATTTTGGAGCAAGACAAGGCGTTCGAAGTGGTGCACATCAATGACATCACGGACGCGCCGACTCTTGCACATCTACTTAAGTACGACTCCGTGCATGGTCGTTTCAAGGGCACGGTGAAGGCAGAAGGTAATGCCATAGTGGTCAACGGCAAGGCTTACGAGGTGAGCGCCGAGACCGACCCGGCAAAGCTTCCCTGGAAGGCCAAGCAGGTGGACATCGTGGTCGAGGCAACCGGCGTGTTCCGCAAGCGGGAACAGGTGGCAAAGCACCTGGCCGCTGGCGCCAAGAAGGTGGTCGTCACCGTCCCCGCGAAGGACGAGATCGACGCTACCATCGTCGTAGGGGTGAACGATCACATGCTGAAGCCGGAGCATACGATTGTCTCCAATGCCTCCTGCACCACGAATTGCCTGGCACCCATTGTGAAGGTGCTGAACGACTCGTTCGGTGTGGTCAAAGGCTTCATGACGACGGTGCACGCTTATACGAATGACCAGCGCATCCTCGACCTGCCGCACAAGGACCTGCGCAGGGCACGTGCCGCTGCTGCCTCTATCATCCCAACCACGACTGGCGCGGCCAGGACCGTGGGCAAGGTGATTCCTGAGCTGAAAGGCAAGCTGGATGGGTTGGCGTTGCGCGTTCCGGTCGCCGATGGTTCTATCGTCGATTTCGTTGCCGAGTTGAAAGTGGCCGTTACTGCCGAAGAGATCAACGCGGCCATGAAGAAGGCCGCCGAAGGCCCAATGAAGGGGATCATCGAGTACACCGAAGACCCCATCGTCTCCTGCGACATCATCGGTTCCAGCGCCTCGGCGATTTTCGATGCCGAGTCGACCAATGTCATGGCCGAAGACGCCTCCGGCAAGGGCAAGTTCGTGAAGGTCCTGGCGTGGTACGACAACGAATGGGGTTATTCTTGCCGTGTTGTCGACTTGATGAAGAAGATGATTTAGGGGAACTTTTCGTGCGTTGAAGCTGTTTGCGTAGTCGGAACTGGCCGGTGTTCACTAAGCGGGAAGGATCTCAGTAGAGGATGCGCCGCAAGATCATAGCAGGCAACTGGAAGATGTACAAGACCGTGAGCGAGGCTAAGGAGTTGGCCAAAGCGCTCAAGGTCCGCTTGGTGAACGAGGTAAAGAAGCTGGATGTGGTAGTTATTCCGCCGTTCACCGATCTGTTGGCAGTTGCCGAGATCTTGCGTGAGAGCGGCATCTCGTGGGGGGCGCAGAATCTGCACTGGGAACCGAAGGGTGCTTTTACCGGCGAGGTTTCGGGCGAGATGATCAAGTCGACAGGCGCTTCGTATGTGATCATCGGCCATTCCGAACGGCGGCAATACTTCGGGGAAACCGACGAGACGGTCAACCGGCGGCTGAAGGCGGCGCTCCAGGCGGGCCTGACGCCGATTGTCTGCATAGGCGAGACACTTGCGCAGCGGCAGGCGAATCAGACCTTGCAGGTCCTGGAGAGTCAGCTTCGCGGCGCGCTCCAGGGCTTCTCCGCTGAGCAGCTCAGCGGCGTGGTGATTGCCTACGAGCCTGTCTGGGCCATCGGCACCGGGGTGAACGCGACTCCAGAACAAGCGCAAGAGGCGCACCAGTTCGTGCGCCGCCTTATTGCGGACTTGGCTGGCGATGGATGCGCAGCGGCCATGCGCATCCAGTACGGCGGCAGCGTAAAGCCTGACAACGCGCGTTCTCTACTCTCGCTCCCGGATGTCGATGGCGCCTTGGTCGGGGGCGCGAGCCTGGAGGCAGACTCCTTTGCGGCGATTGTCAAGGCGGCAGCCGAGGTCCAGGTAGCGAGGTAGTCTCAGGGGCGATAGTCCACAGGAGGGCATGTGCTCTATACCTTTCTGTTGTTCATCCATGTGTTGGTCTGCATTTTCATGACGATTGCAATTCTCTTGCAGTCGAGCAAGGGAGGCGGATTGGCTGGGGCCTTCGGTGGGGGCGGTACGGTGGGCGCCATGTTTGGTGGCCGCGGTGCAGCTCCGCTTCTTAGCAAAATCACCATCGGCTTAGGTGCTGCATTCATGGTGTTGTCAATGACCCTCGGTCTGATGACGCGCGGCGTGATGCCTCGCGAGAAGAGCGTGGTGGAAGAAGAGCGCGCCAGGCGACAGTCGACACCTGCCTCAGTGCTGCCGGTGGTACCCTCGGAGCAAACGGGCGGAGAGGCAGTCCCAGAAAGCCCGCAGCCGTAGCAGTCGTTGGGGATAAAGGCTCTTTCCACCTGTCGTGGGGAGAGTAGGATGCCGAAGTGGTGGAATTTGGTAGACACGCTGTCTTGAGGGGGCAGTACCCACCGGGTGTGCGGGTTCGAATCCCGCCTTCGGCACAGTTTCTTGGGTAGAATTGGACCAACGAGGAGCGGTGACGATGAAAGCAACACACCGGACCACAATTTTGGCGATTGCGGTGGGTGTGGCGGTGTTGGGCGCATGTCTGGCTTTGGCGGACGACCAGGACAAGAAAGCATTGTACGATCAGAAGGTCCTGGAACTCAAGGAACTTACTGCCCAGATGCAGGCGCCCGGCGTCACTCCGGATCAGTACAAGGAGATGAAAGCAAAGTACGATGAGCTTTCCGCCGAGATCGAGGCCCTTGGCAAGGAGTTGCTCCAGGACAAGGCCCTGCAGGAGCGGCAGGCGGCAGCCAAACGCGCCTACAACGAGGGCAACACTTTCGCCAAGACCGGCCGCTACGAGGAAGCCCTCAAGGCCTACGACCAGGCGATCGCGCAGGATAGTAGCTTTGCCAAGGCCTTCTATGGACGGGGCCTCGCACTGTCCAATCTGCGCCGCTACGACGAAGCGCTGGCTGCTTATCAACGCGCTATTGCCCTGGACCCCATGTACGATGAGGCGTACACGGCACTGGGAAACCTTTTCCAGAAGATGGGAAAGTACCAGGAGGCCGTAGAGGTCTACAACAAGGCAATCAACTACAACCCTCAGAACCCGAAGGCCTACTACAATCTTGGCGCTGTTTACCAGAATTACCTAAAGGATCCGGCCAAGGCAGCG
>JACIZP010000181.1 GCA_014359355.1 Calditrichota bacterium
GATGGTGGCCGAGTGTGACCACGCGATCCCTGAGCTGCGGAGCGAGGACCTCCGTGACCTCCTGGGTGGCGATGCCCGGCGTGATGGGGACAAAATGGGCCACAGTCCCGGTGGAGTCCACCACAAAGACCGCCTTCTGCACGTCGCGCGTGACGATGGCGCGGGAGGGGACAAGCTGTGCGCGCTCGTTGCTGGCCAGCACCACGCTCACGCGCGCAAACATCCCTGGTTTGAGGATCAGCGAGTCGTTGTCCACCTCCACTTCCACTTCTGCCATGCGCGATTCTTCGCGCAGCATGGGAGCCACGCGAGCGACCTGCGCAGGGAAAAGGCGCTGCGGAAAGGCGTCCACGCTCACCGTGGCCGATTGGCCGGGGTGCACGCGGCCATAGTCCCGCTCGGTGATCGTGGTACGCACGATGACCTTCTCGATTCCCACCACCGAGATAATCGGGGCATTGGCGGTGAGCAGGGCGCCTTCGTCCACAAAGCGCTCGCCCGTGAAGCCAGGCGCAGGGGCAGTTAGCACGGTGTAGTTAAGCCGGATCTGCGCCGATTTTAGGGCCGCCTCGCGCTGCTCCACTTGTGCCTGCGCCAATTTGAGGCGCGACTGCTGCGCTTCGTAGTTGGTGGTGGCCGCGTCCAGTTCGGCCGGCGAGGCGATCCCCTTTTCCCTGAGTTGCTGCACGCGTTCGAATTCTTGTCTGGCCAAGGCGAACTGGCTCTGCGCCTCGCTCAGCGAGGCTTGCGCAATCTTCAAGCTTGCTTCTGCCTCGCGGACCGCCTGTTGGTACTCCGCATCGTCGATCTTGGCCACGATTTCATCTCGGCGCACTGGGTCGCCAATGCGCTTGCGGATCTCCACCACGCGTCCCGCCACCTTCGGGGCAATGAGGTAGCGATAGATGGGGTGGACGGTGCCCACAAACTGCCGCACCTCGCTGATGGGGCCGTAACGGACGCTATCCACCTCCACCGCCACTGGGGGGCGTTGGCCGCGCGGCGGGCCCCCGGCCGGTTTTTTTGTGACTAACTGAATGACCCGAAAAACTACGGCGAGCACCACAACGCCAACTATCAGACGTACCACAAGCTTCTTGTTCATGGAGTTTCCTTAGATGCGGGAAAGATGCCTTTCTGTTATACCTCGAGCTGCCACTGTCGGCTGCGCGCTCGGCAGAAGCTCACACGCTTTTAACACCGAGCCGCGCGATTTCCTGCGGCGGTAGTAGCGCAATACGCCTCTTGGAGGAGCTTCTCGCCGGCGATGGGGTCTCATGTGCGCCGGAGAATAGCGATGGAAAAGTCGTCTTCCAGGCGGGCCTCGCCTACAAAGTTTTCCACTTCGGCGATCACTTGCTTCCCCATTTGCTCCGCAGAACTCCACCGCTCGCTGGTGAGGATATTGGCAAGGCGTGCCTCGCCAAAGGACTGCTGCTGTTGGTTGCGACATTCGGTGATGCCATCGGAGTACAGCAGCAAGATCTCGCCTTTCTCCAGGTGGAGGTGTTGCAGGCGATAGCGAGTCTTGGGTGTCAGGCCGAGCGCTGCCTCGCCGCGCGGCAGCTCCTGGCACTGCCCGGCTTTGAGCAGAAAGGGGGGCAAGTGTCCAGCGTTGAGCAGTTGGATCCGTCCATTCCGGGGGCTCACTGCCACGACAATCAGCGAGACGAAGCGCTGCGGGAGCCCGTCGCGACAAAGGATTTCGTTCAGGCGCGTGCCCAGCGCGCTCAACGAGGGGAGCGAGTCCGCCAAAGCGCGCAGCGTGGCTTGCACCTTGGCCATGCACAGCGCGGCGCCAAGCCCTTTGCCGGCCACATCGCCCAAGCAAACCGCCAGACGTCCGCGGGCGAGCGGCACATAGTCCACCAGGTCGCCGCCGACTTCATTAGCCGGATGGGTGTAGAGCCAAATGTCCCAGCCTGAGAGCACCGGCTTCTCCTTGGGGAGCAGGGCATCCTGGACCGCCTTGCCGGCCACGAGCTCGTCTTGGAAAAGGAGCTTGTCTTTCAGCTCTAAGAGGAGGACGATCAGGAGAAGAGAAAACCCAAGA
>JACIZP010000182.1 GCA_014359355.1 Calditrichota bacterium
ACGTCGTTTGGCGGTCAGCGCGAGATCGTCTGCGTACTGCAGCTCACCCATTCGGGGCGCTACTCCAAGCCCACCGGAAAGCCTGCGCCAATCATCGCTCACCACAGCAAGGTGCTCGATCCTTTGCATCAACTGCCGCCCGACTACCCTCTGATCAGCGACGCCGAGCTGGACAGACTGCAGGAGATGTACGTCAGCGCGGCCAAGTTGGCTGCCCAGGCCGGTTTCGATGGCGTGGACATCAAGGCCTGCCACCGTTATCTCGTCTCTGAGCTGTTGGCCTCATTTACCAGAGAGAACAGCAAATATGGGGGTTCCTTCGAAAATCGGACGAGGTTTCTGCGGGAGGTGGTCCACAAGATCACCGAGCAGGTGCCGGGCGTGTTCGTGACTACTCGGCTCAACGTCTATGACGCCATTGAGTACCCGTACGGTTTTGGGGTTTCCAGAAAAGACCACAAGGTACCAGACCTCCGAGAGCCGATCAGGCTTGTGGGCATGCTGAAGGGACTCGGCATGCCGGTTCTGAACTTGTCCATCGGTAATCCTTACTACAACCCGCATTACGGGCGGCCTTTCGACTTTCCTATTAAGGGCGGCTATATCCCCGATGTGCACCCGTTGGAGGGGATCGATCTTTTCTTGCGTATCACCCGCGACATTCAGCGGGCGCATCCGGACCTCCCCGTGGTAGGCTCGGGATACTCGTGGCTGCGGTTCTTCTTGCCGAATGTGGCTGCAGGAGTGGTACGACAGGGCTGGGCAACGCTGATCGGGCTCGGACGAGGGGCCTTGGCCTACCCGGATTTCGTGCGGGACCTGGAAAACGTGGGCGCCATGGACCCGTACAAGTGCTGCATTTCGTGCTCGGCGTGCACGCAGATCATGCGGGACGGCCTAAGCACCGGGTGCGTGATCCACGACAAGGAGATCTACAGTGTCAACTATCGACTGGGGCGCCGCCTGGCAATGGATCGACTCAAGGAGGAGGCCGAGCGTTGCCGGAACTGCGCCACACCGTTCTGTCAACGCGCCTGTCCCGCGCAGATCGATGTGCCGGGGTTCATCAAGGCCTTCGCCGAGGGTGATATCGAGCGTGGGTACAAAATAATGACCGAGCGCAACCTCTTGCCCGAGATGTGCGCCTACATCTGCCCCACTGAGGTGCTCTGCGAGGGAGCTTGTGTCGAGAAGATTCTCACCGACAACGCCGTGGCGATTCGCGACATGCAGCTTCTCTTGGCCAAAGAAGCGCGGGAACGCGGACTGGTGCGGCAGATGGTGCCCGCGCAGCCGTCGGGGAAGAAGGTGGCTGTGGTTGGTGCCGGGCCAGCGGGACTGACTTGTGCCATCGCCTTGGTGCGCAAAGGACACCAGGTCGAGGTGCGCGAAGCGGCGGCGCGGCCGGGGGGCGTGGTGCGCCATCTCATCCCAGCCTACCGCATCCCCTACGAAAAGGCCGACCAAGAGGTCGAAACCTTGCTGAAGCATCTCCCTGCGGACCGCCTGCACGTCCGGTATCAGTCACCTTTGACGGCTGAGCACAATTTGGAGGAACTTCTGCGGAGTTTCGACGCCGTGTTTCTGGCCATGGGATTGTCGGAGGGCAAGACGCTGGCGCCACTGCCTTACGAAAACCTGGTCAGTGCCATCGACTTCCTGGCCGAGGCCAAACGGGCAGGCCGCGTGTCGGTCCCCCGCACCGTGGCGGTCGTGGGTGGTGGTAACACGGGGATGGACGCAGCCATTACGGCCAAGAAGAATGGTGCCCGCAACGTCTATGTCATGTGCTTCGAGTCGTTCCGCACGATGCCTGCCTGGCTTTCGGAAAAACAGTCGGCGCTCCTTGAGGACATCCACTTTTTGAACCTGTTCATGCCCAAGGGGTACACCGCCGAAGACGGCAGGGTGAGGGCGGTGCGACTGGCGCACGTGGAGCTGGCCGACCCTGATCCCCGTGGATTCTGTGCGCCGCGGGAGCTGCCTGGCACCGAGTTTGAGATCCAAGTGGACCTGGTCATCGAGGCCCTGGGGCAGAAGGCACCGGATAACCTGGCGCAGCTCTTGCCAGGAGTGAAGCTGAGCCCGCAGAATTTGGTGGTCATCGGCCCAGGGCATCACGCCACCAGCAGGCGCGGCGTGTTCGCGGGAGGGGACATAGTGAACGGTGGGACCACGGCGGTGCAGGCGGTTGCAGATGGGCTAGCTGCCGCGGAAGAGATCGATGCATATTTGCGGGAGGAGTCGTCATGCGCCAAGTAGCCCTGATTACCGGAGGTGCGCGGGGCATCGGCCGCGGAATCGCCGAAGCGCTCGCCCGCATCGACTTCGACATTGTCGTTGACGACATCTGGGAAGCCAAGGACGTGGAGCACACCCTCCAGGCCCTGCAGAATATGGGAGCGGCGGTTCTCTACGTGCAGGCGGATATCTCCAAGGCAGAAGACCGCACGCGCTTGGTCGAAGCTTGCCGCGCGCGCTTTGGCAGGCTGGACCTCTTGGTGAACAACGCCGGTGTCGCCCCGGCCCAGCGTATGGACATTCTCGAGGCCACCGAGGAGAGCTTTGACCGGGTGTTGTCCATTAACCTCAAAGGTCCCTATTTTCTGACCCAGGCGGTGGCGAAGTGGATGATCGAGCAGAAGCAACAGGACGCGGCGCGCAGCCCCAAGATTGTCAACATCTCCTCCATTTCTGCTTACACCTCGTCGCCTTCCCGCGGAGAGTATTGCATCTCCAAAGCAGGGGTCTCCATGATGACCATCCTGTTTGCGGACCGTCTGGCGCAGTACGGGATCAATGTCTACGAGATTCGGCCGGGCATCATTGCCACCGATATGACCAAGGCGGTGAAAGAGAAATATGACGCCCTCATTGCCCAGGGACTGACCCCCATCGCCCGGTGGGGGTTTCCGGAGGACATCGGCAAGGCGGTTGCCGCCATCGCCTCGGGCGCCTTCCCCTTTTCGACTGGGGAAGTGATCAACGTGGACGGCGGTTTTCACCTGCGCAGGCTGTGAAGCTCAAGGTAACCTGCTGGGAGGTGTGGTTGCCATGCGAAAGTCAGAAGTTGAGATTGGCGGCGTGCGTTTTCCTGTCTATTGCTGCAACACGTTGGTGATTGGCAGCGGCGCTGCCGGCCTGAACGCGGCAGTGACCTTGGTCGACAAGGGGCAAACGGACGTACTCATCGTGACCGACCGCTGGGGAGGGGGCACCTCGAACAACACCGGTTCGGACAAGCAGACCTACTACAAACTTTCCCTTTCCGGCGAGCTGCCCGATTGTGCCCTGGACATGGCGCGCGACCTCTGCCAAGGCGGATCCATGCACGGTGACATAGCCCTGTGCGAGGCTCAGAATTCCCTCCAGGCGTTTTTCCACCTGGTGAGTCTGGGCGTGCCTTTCCCGCACGACCGCTACGGGGCCTTTGTGGGATACAAGACCGACCACGATCCCCGCCAGCGCGCCACTTCGGCCGGGCCGCTCACCTCGCAGCTCATGTTCCAGGCTTTAGCTCGCGACGTGCAGAAGAAGGGCATTCCTGTGCTGGACCGCCACCAGGTGATTGCCCTCTTGACCAAGGGCGCGGGTGCCGACAAGCAGGTGATCGGCGCAATTGCCCTGGACCTGGACAGTCTGGAAACCGAGCGCTTGGGTTTCGTGCTGTTCAACGCGGTGAATATAGTCCTGGCCACGGGTGGGCCGGCGGGCATTTATCGGGCCTCGGTGTATCCCGAAAGCCAGCTCGGCTCCACGGGCATGGCCCTGGAGATCGGCGCGATCGCGCAGAACCTCACCGAATGGCAATACGGCCTGGCCTCAATCGGCTTCCGCTGGAACGTCTCGGGGACCTATCAACAAGTGATACCTCGGTACATTTCCACAGCGCAGGACGGCAGCGACGAACAAGAGTTCCTGAACCGGTACTTCCCCAGCATGGGGGCGCTCGCCACCGCCATCTTTCTGAAAGGGTACCAGTGGCCGTTCGATCCGCGCAAAGTGCGCGGTTATGGCTCCTCGCTGATCGACATCCTTGTCTACCAGGAAACGGTGCGCAAGGGCAGAAGAGTCTTCATGGACTTTACGCGGAACCCCAGTGGGGCGGGACTGCTGGAAGATTTTCGCTTCGACTGTCTGGCTGAGGAGGCGCGCGGCTACTTGGAACGCTCCGGGGCCCTGCTGGACACGCCCATTCAGCGCCTTGCCAAGATGAACCAGCCGGCCATCGATCTGTACAAGTCCCATGGCATCGACATTACTAAAGAGCCCCTGGAGATCGCCGTGTGCGCGCAGCACAACAACGGCGGGTTGCAGGGGAACATCTGGTGGGAGTCCAACGTCAGGCACCTGTTCCCTGTGGGTGAGGTGAACGGCAGTCATGGCGTTTATCGGCCTGGGGGTTCGGCGCTCAATGCCGGGCAGGTGGGGAGTCTGCGCGCAGCGACCTTCATTGCCAAGCGCTATGCGGAGGAGCCGCCCGCGGACGGGTGGTTCGCAAAAGATGCAAGCGCGCAAGTGCTGGCGAAGTTGGAATGCGCCAAGCGCATGCTCGTCGACCACAACAGAGACGCCGGCTTGCGACACACGGCGCGCAAGGAGCTGCAGGAGCGAATGTCTTCCTACGGGGCCCATATCCGGAGCAGCGACGGGGTCACCAAGGCGGCTGCCGAGGCGTGGGAACAGCTGGAACGGCTGCGCACGAGGTTGGGGGTGGCAAGTCCGCGCGAGCTGCCTGAGGCGTTTCGCGACCTCGACTTGTGTCTCACCCACGCCGTGTACCTTGAGGCTATGAAGGAATACCTGGCCAAAGGGGGACGCAGCCGTGGTTCCTATCTTGTGCTCGACCCCGTCGGCGAACCGCCGTGTGCTGAGCTGGCGGAAGAGTGGCGGTTCACGCTGAACGAGCAGGGGGCGTTCGTCAATGAACACATCCTCGAAGTGCAATTGGACGAGGCTGGCGAACTGCACACGCGTTGGGTCCCGGTACGCCCAATTCCCCGAGAAGATAGCTGGTTCGAAAACGTGTGGTACGAGTTCCGGCGGGACAACATTGTTCGTTGACGGGCTGTGCCCCAGCAGTCACTGCAGGAGAGACCATCATGCACAAGTCACAGCAAGTATTCCAGCGGCTCAAGCAGCACCGCCTCATCGCCCTCCTGACCGCGCGGTCTGCTGCCGAGTGCGTGACAGCGTTTGAGACACTGGACCCCCTGGGCGTGGTGCTCGAAGTCGCCTTTCGTTCGGCTGCAGCCCTCGATGGACTGCGCGCCGTGCTGGAGAAGCATCCTGATGCCCTGGTCCTGGCTGGCACGGTAATGACCCCGCGCCAGGCTGAACAGGCCATTGAGCTGGGTGTCGCCGGTGTCGTCTCAGCCGATTATGTGCCGGCAGTGGTGCAGGCCTGCGTAGAGCGCGACGTCATGGTAGTGCCCGGTGGCCTAGGCGACGTGGGGAAGCAGCTGGCTCAGAAGGCTGAGCTCTACGGTTGCGAGTTCGACCAGCTCAAGAGCCTGTATCCGTACCAGTGGGTCTACAAGCTCTTCCCGGCGGTGGCAGGAAACACGCTGTACGTGGAGCTGGCCAAAGCCTGGAAAGGGCCGTTCAGTGGCCTGACCGTGGTCTACACCGGCGGCGTGAGTTTCCAGAATCTGCCCAAGATTGCCGCCCTTGACCCTGACGGCATCTTCTGTGGCTCGGCTCTGACAAAGGACATCGCCACTCCTTCGGTCATGCAGGAAGAGGCCAAACGCTGGCAGGCCATAGTGCGAGAGACCTGCAAAGTTTGACTTCGCGCTCTCGCAAGGCGTGTTAATTGGGGCGGCTGAGAGGCGCGTTTCCACACACCGTGCGGAAGACGCGCACGAAGTTGCCCCCGAGGATCTTCTGCAGGTCGGCCATCGTGTAGCCGCGGCGCAGGAGGGTCCACGTCAGGTTAGGCAGGCGAGAGCAGTCCTCCAAGCCCTGCGGCGTGCGGCCGATCCCGTCAAAGTCCGAGCCGAGGGCTACGTGATCGACCCCTGCAAGCCTGGCGATGTAGTCGATGTGGTTTGCCACGGTGTTCACATCGGCGGGTTGCCCCGTTCGGACCAGAAAAGTGGGGTAGAAAATAACCCCGATGACTCCTCCCGAGGCCGCGATGGCGAGAATCTGCTCGTCTCGGAGGTTGCGCACGTGGTCACGGAGCGCCCGTGCTCCTGAGTGGCTCGCAATGATCGGACGGCGGCTCACCGCCAAGATGTCCCGCACCGTCAGCTCGCCCGCGTGCGAGACGTCGATGATCATCCCCAGCGAATCCATTAGCGAGATGACCTGCTTGCCGAAAGGGGAGAGGCCGACGTAGCTCGAGCGTGGATCAGACGCCGAAACGGCCCAGTCAGTGCTGTTGTTCCAGGTTATGGTCAGGCACCGGACGCCAGACTCATAGAGCGCGCGCAACTTGGCCAGCGAATTCTCGATGACGTGCCCGCCTTCCACGGCCAACATCCCTGCGATTCGTCCACTCCCCAGGATTTCCTCCAACTCCGTCCAGGTGGTGACCTGTCCGATGTGGATTGCGTTGCTGGCAACCTCCTGACGCCAGAGCACGATGTATTCCATCGCCCTCGCGAACGGATTGCCCGGATATCGTTCGGGGTCAATCCAGACGGCAAAGACTTGTAGGTCTACGCCACCCTGCAAAAGGCGCGGGATGTCTGTGTGGTTGTAACTGTGAAGGTCGCCCAGGTGGTAAGGTCCTTCTTCCGCCATCTTGGAGAGAATGTCATTGTGCAGGTCCGCCACCACGGCGTGCGCGTGCACAGTCTCAAGATGGGTGATCAGCGGAGCGCCGGTGGGCGCATCCAGGACCAGGGTATCAGGCACGTAGGCGAACTTGCTGAACGTCAGCACTATCTGGTTGTTGCTGAGCTTGGCGAAGCCCCCAGGCACGTTCCCTCTGGGTGCACTGCAGGCCACCAATCCTCTCCCGTGCCCCGGGTGGAGTTGCACCACTTTCTGGGTTATCACTCGGCCTTCGGCCTGGAGGCGAAGTACGTAGACACCCGCACTGCCATGTGCTTCCCAGGCGATGGCGTTCCTTCCGGAGGGGAGAGTGAGTACACGTTCCTCAACCAGGCGTCCCAACATATCGTAGATGCTGACGCGCACCGGGCCTGGATCAGGAAGGGAAAGGGTTAGCCGTGTGCTGCCGCTGAAGGGGTTGGGGTAGAAAGGCGAGACGGAGAAGTCGCCCGGCGGGCCAGTTTGCCCTTCGACCTGGCTGGGTGTCAATGTGTAGCGCCACCTGCCTTCGGCATCGGTCTGGGTTGAGTCGCGCAGCCCACTTGGCTGGTATCGAATGGTCACCTGCACGCTGTCGACCGGCTCGCCCGTGGTGCGGTCGAGAACTACCCCCTCTAAGGCTTGGGCAGTCACCAGCGTGCGCCCGGCGAGCAGCCAGACCAGGATCATTGTGCCTCTGCAGGTGTGTTTCATGAGCATAGCGGCCTCCGTTTTTCCGGAAGCTTACAAAAGGAGGACCAGAAACGCAAGCGCTTTCTGCTTTCGTGTCGAGGCAGCGCCATCACTGGCCCCATTGCGGTACTGTGCCCCGGGCTGCTGAGGCTGTACTGGGGGTGCGGCGAGGCGTGCTGGTAGCAGAAGTCTCCTTGACTTTTTCTGCAAAATTCACTATAATTCCGAGCGGGTTGCTCCAAAGAGGAGGAACGGCCAACGGAGGAGGAAGGCCCATGAGAACGGGAAGAGCTGCCGTTGTGCTACTCTGTCTATGGCTGCTTCTTGGATGCAGTCGTCGCCAGCAGGCCTCCGGACGGGTGACGATTGCCGTCATTCCCAAGGGGACGACCCACGTCTTCTGGCAATCCGTGCACGCCGGTGCGTTGAAGGCGGCTGCGGAGCTCGGCGTGGACGTCGATTGGGTGGGGCCGGAGAAAGAGGACGAGCGCCAACAGCAGATTGCTCTGGTTGACAACCAGGTGATGAAACGCGTCAGTGGCATTGTTCTCGCCCCCATGGATGCCCTGGCGCTGCGGAGGCCGGTCGAGAACGCGGCCCGCCGCGGGATCCCGGTGGTCATCATCGATTCGGACCTCAAGGGGCCTGCCGATTGCTATGTCAGCTTTGTGGCCACCGACAATCGCGAAGGCGGTCGCATAGCTGGGCGGGCGCTCGTGGAAGTGCTCGGGGGCAAGGGCAGGGTCATCCTCCTACGTTGCATGGAGGGCTCGGCCAGCACGGAAAACAGGGAAGAAGGGTTTCTGGAGATTGTCAAGCACTGCCCGGGCATCACCGTGGTGAGCGATGAACAACACGCGGGTGCCACCACTGCTCAGGCTCTGCAAGTGAGCGAGAACCTTCTCATGCGCTTCAAGGACCCGGCAGGGGAGTTGACGGTTGACGGCATCTTTTGCCCCAACGAATCGTCCACGTTTGGCATGCTCCAGGCCTTGCGCCGCCAGCGTTTGACCGGAAAGGTCCGCTTCATCGGCTTCGACTCCAGCCCGCCACTGGTGGAAGCCCTGCGCCAGGGAGAAATCGACGGGCTTGTCGTGCAGAACCCATTCCTCATGGGCTACCTCGGGGTCACGTCCCTATATCAGCACCTGCAAGGCCAGGCGGTGCAGAAGGTGGTCGACACGGGCGTGATGTTGGTGACGAAAGCCAACATCGATGAGCCGCACGTGCAGCAGCTGATCAACCCCGACTTGGAACGATGGCTGGGCAAATGACAGGCACGTCTCGCCTGGTGATGCAAGGCATTGCCAAGCGCTTTGGCGCCACCGTTGCTCTGGCGGGCGTCGATTTCGACGTGCAGGCCGGGGAGATCCATGCGCTGGTCGGCGAGAACGGCGCCGGCAAGAGCACGCTGATGAAGATCCTGGCAGGGGCCCTCTCGCCCGACGCGGGCTCCATGCAATTGGATGGGTCGCCCTATCGGCCTCGCAACCCCCACGAGGCGCGACGTGCAGGAATTGCCATGATTTACCAGGAGCTGGCCTTGGCCCCCCACCTGACCGTCGAAGAGAACATCGTCTTAGGAGCCGAGCCTACGCGCCGTGGCCTGTTGCGCCGCAATGAAATGCGCAGGATCGCCGTGCAAGCGCTCAGCCATTTTGGCGGGCAGAGCATTCCGCCAGATGTGCCGGTGAGTCGTCTGACGGTCAATGCCAAGCAGCTGGTGGAGATTGCTCGCGCCTTAGCCGTCGGTTGCAAGGTGCTCATCCTGGACGAACCGACAAGCAGCCTCTCCCGAGACGAGACCGACCGCCTCTTTGCCATTCTGCGAAGCCTGAAGGAACGAGGGCTTTCCATCGTCTACATCTCTCACTTCCTGGAGGAGGTGCAGCAGATAGCCGACCGACTCACCGTACTCAGAGACGGGATGGCTGTGGGCACCTACCCGCTTTCGGCGGTTACCACCGAGCAGATTGTGCGGATGATGGTGGGGCGCGAAGTGGATGAGCTCTACCCCCACTCTCCTCGCACACGGGGGGAGCTCGTGCTTGAGGTTCGCGCTCTGAGCGGTCGCCAAAAGCCAATCCACGCATCGTTCGAGCTTTACCGAGGTGAAGTGGTAGGGATCGCCGGCCTGATAGGTGCAGGAAGGACTGAGCTGCTTCGGGTGATCTTCGGGCTGGATCCGGTGCGGTCCGGAGAGGTGCGCGTGGGAGTGTATTGTGGGCCTGCTTCGCCAGTGGAGCGCTGGGCCCAGGGAGTCGGTTTTTTGAGCGAGGATCGGAAGGAAGAAGGCCTCGTTCCCCATTTCGGCGTTGCCGAAAATTTGCTTCTGAGCAAGTTGGGGCAATCGCGAGCACTGAGCGTGACGACGCCGCGCGCACGCCGCATGCAAGCCGAGGCCATCATCCGCACGCTGGGGATCCGTTGCAACAGCCCAGACCAGAGGGTTGTACACCTTTCCGGCGGCAACCAGCAAAAGGTGGCTCTGGGGCGACTGCTGGCCCACGACGTGGACGTCCTGCTCTTGGATGAGCCAACCAAGGGAGTCGATGTCGCCGCCAAAGCGACGATCTACCAAATCATCGATGGCTTAGCCACCGGGCGTCTGAGTCCTGACGGGCGACCCAAGGCGGTCTTACTAGTAAGCAGCTATCTTCCGGAGCTCATGGGAATTTGCGACCGTATCGCCGTTATGCATCGCGGGCGACTCGGTCCCGCGCTGGCGGTGGAGGAACTCGACGAGCACAGGCTCATGCACGCGGCAACAGTGAATGAGGCAACGACATGACGAGCATGACAACCGAGGCTCTGCAACCGCGCGCGGGCGTGCACGCCCGGTCCGGCTCGTTGCTCAGCAGCCTGGGCCCATTTCTTGGGCTGCTTTTTGTGTTCGGCCTGTTCGCCGCGCTAAACCCCAGGATCGCAACCTTAGCGGCGCTGGAGACTATTGTGCAACAGACCGTCATCGTCGGAGTGGCTGCCATCGGCATGACCATGGTGATCGTGTCCGGTGGCATTGACCTCTCGGCCGGCTCGATTATCTCGCTTGGCTCGGTGGTGGTGGCGCTGCTCATGGTCTCGGGAGGTGTGAGCCCATTCCTTGCCGCCCTTGGCGGCGTGTTGGCAGGGATGCTCTGCGGTGCGGTCAACGGCCTGGTCATCACGCGTCTGCGCGTCGTCCCTTTCATTGTCACCCTGGGAACGTTGCTTATTGTGCGGGGGCTCGCCAAAGGGCTCGCGCACAGCATGCCTATCAACGTGGAGCAGACCTGGCTAAGTGAGCTGCTCGCTGTCCTGCCGCCTGAGAGGAAGTGGATGTTGGTGCCCCCTGGGGCGTGGCTCATGGTGGGACTGGCAGTGCTCGTGGCGTGCTTTCTCCGCTACACCCCATTGGGGCGTCGCATTTTTGCCGTGGGTTCCAATGAGCAAGCGGCGCGCCTCTGTGGCGTCGCAGTGGAGAGGGTCAAGACGTTCGTGTACGTGGCAACCGGCGCGTTTTCCGGGTTAGCAGGGGTGATGCTCATGTCCTACCAGGAGCAGGGGGATCCGACTGCCGCGGTTGGGCTCGAGCTCGATGTGATCGCCGCCGTGGTCATTGGCGGGGGCAGCCTCTCTGGCGGTGAGGGGTCGATTCTCGGCACTTTAGTGGGGGCAGTGATTATGACCGTCATCCGCACCGGCTGCCACCTCAACGGATGGCCCACATGGCTGACGCAGGTGGTGACCGGTATCGTGATCGTCGCAGCCGTGGCAGTGGACCGGCTGCGGCACAGGCGATAGTCTCCTACAGTGGCCGACGATGTGCGGGCGCGGCCCGGACTTCGTTCAAGGTGACGATGAGTGACGATGCAGAGCGAAAGGAGGGTTTGTCCATGGCCTACACGTACTCCGAATTGAAACACAAGACGGTGGCAGAGCTGAGAGAGATCGCAAAGACGCTTGAGCACGAGGCAGTGCAGGGTTACACGCAGATGAACAAGGAGCACCTGCTGGTGGCCCTATGCAAGGCGCTCAACATCGACATGCACGAGCACCGAGTTGCGGCCATACCCGAGAAGACGACCCTCAAGATGAAGATTCGCGCGCTCAAGCGGCAACGGGATGAGGCAATCAAAGCGCACAAGCACAAAGAGCTGCAGCAGATCCGGCGGCAGATCAAGAGGTTGAAGAACCGCCTGCGCCGCGCTGCGGCGATGGGCTAATCCCGCGTCGAGGCCTACGCGGGCATTGCGCGGCCTCTTCACCGCAAAGAGGGGGCTAAAGTTCAGCCTGCGCGAGCCATCCTGGGTGCGCGGCCGAAGGCAAACAGGGGTTCATTTGTCTCCCCACGTGGGAGAGGAGGTGTGCCATGTCAACTGTGCGATTGACTGCCGCACTGTCTGTGGTGGTGGCAAGCCTGGCTTCCGCCGGGACGTGCCTCAAACCGGGGGTGTCATCTTCTCAGACAAGCCAGCATGCGGTGCAGTTGGACGCCAACGACGTGTGTACATGGGTCCTCAACAATGGGGCGCTGGGGCGACACCCTCTCACCGGGAACGCCGGCTACGAGTACCCAGCCGGAAGCGGGAAGACAGTGGTGTACGTTTCAGGCTTGTGGATTTCCGGGGTAGTCAACGGCGAGGTGCGAACCGCATGCGCCGACTACAATGTTGAGTTTCAGCCAGGGCGGATCCTGCCCGAAGGCCTTCCTGATAACCCTGAACTGCCTGTCTATCGCATCTACAAGATAAGGCCTGGAGATTCCGCAGATCCCACCAGTCCCCGCTACAACCCGGACTACGCCGAATGGCCGGCTGCCCACGGTGCTCCCACCAAGCCGGATGGCTCCCCACTGATTCTGGGGGATATGACGCTGTGGTACGTCATGAACGACGGCAACCAGAATCTCCACAACCTCGTTTATCACACGAAGCCGTTGAATGTGGAGGTGCAGGTGCTGGCTTGGGCTTTCTCCCGCCCCGGGCAGCTCCTGAACTCCACGATCTTTGTTGAGTACACCATCATCAACAAAGGTTCCCAGCCCATAGATGACGCGTACGTGGGCATCTTCGCAGACCCGGATGTGGGCAATTCCAACGATGACGGATCAGCATGCGATACCACGCTCGACCTGACCTATGCCTACAACAGAGCCTTCACCGATGCAGTGTACGGCCTCAGAGTACCGGCGTGGGGAGTCATGCTCCTGCAGGGACCTATTGTGCCTGCTGCAGGGCAAACGGCCTACCAGTTCCGGCGCGGGCTGATCCACGACGCACGGAACCTTCGGGTGTGCACCAACATGGCATACTACTGTTCACACCCCGTCTATCACCAACCGCCCTACAGCCGGCAAGGCAGTAACCACCTTCATTACAACATGGAGGGCCTGGACCTTGCTGGCGCGCCGATCGTCGATCCCACTACTGGTCAGGTGACAACTTTCATGAACTCGGGCGATCCAATTGCCCGCACCGGCTGGCTGGATGACCTTCTCACACCGCCCTGCGATGTCTATTTCATGCAGGCCACGGGGCCCTTTTCGCTGGCGCCTCTCGACACGCAGCGAGTGGTGTATGCGTACTCTGTCGGCACCGGGCCTGACCCCCTCAGTAGCATCTTGACGTTGAAGAGCGAGGCGTGCTTCGCGCGCGCCGCGTTTCTCTCCGGCTTCTCGGTGGATGTGACCGACGTTCTGCTCTGGACTCTCAGCGGGTACGATGGGAAGGTGGGCTTTGAGGTCAAAGTGGTCAGCGAAACTGGCGTGAGCGCGGTCCATGCCGATTTCGTAGACTACAGCGATTCACTGCTGCACCGGCTTCCGCTGTACGACGACGGCCTGCATGAAGACGGCGCGCCCAACGACAGCGTGTATGCGAATACCTGGAGCGCTCCGCCTAAGGATGTCGGTATGCACGTCGACCTGCGCGTCGTGGACGGGCAAGGTCGCGAGCACGTGTTCGCCCACTTGTTCGGGAGCATCAGTTTCACGGAGCGATGGCGGGTGTTGCCTCCTCGCATAATCGGCGACCACGTCAACAACGATGGCATTCCTAATCCTGGCGAAGTAGTAAGGTTCCAGGTTCCCGTGGTCAACCTCTTCGGAGAAAAGGTACGTGCCCTCAATGTGGTGGCGTCGACCTGCGACCCTGCAGTTGACTTCCAACTCCAGGGGCTGCGGTTCATGGATGTTGCTCCCCGGGACACGGTGGGAGCAGGTACGGAATACTTCTTGATGAGCGTGAAACCTGGTGTCGCAGAGTCCAAGCGTGTGGACTTTTGGCTGCGACTTTTTGATAGCGGCTATCGCGCGGTCTCAAGCTGCTTTTCTCTCACGATCGAGCCGTACGCCTATGTGCCCAATGAGCTGACAGTCTATGAGCTCCCTCGCGTGAGCGATGCTTTCTTCAGGGTGCGCGTCGTCGACCCAGGTCGCCTCACTGGCCATGCCTACGTCATCACGGTCTGTGACTCCATAAACGAGAAGAAGGAGCGGGGCTTCGACCTCTGGGACCAGACGGCGGGGCGCCTCCTCTTGGCTAGGCACCCCCTGCCTGATGAGTATGCGTTCAACATCCCGGTGACGGACGGGTTTAAGGTGGTTGAGGCCTATCTTCCCAAAGGCGAATTGCGCGAGGTAAGCTACCGCGATGTGCCCGGCGGGGCGCCTGCAGGGTTGGCAGGCGTCAATCGTGGTTGGGGATTCTTCGGCGGCGGTGTGCGTCTTGGTGGCGCGCCGACCGACGCCTTCTACGAGGTCGAGGTGGAATTCGTCAACGCCATTGACAGTTCTGGGGTGATTGGGGCTCCTAATGGGCAGCTTGCCTGGCGCTACCTGCCTAGCAGTGGGGCGCTGGGCAGTGGACCGTACCGCTGTCCATTCCTGGTGTGGAAGGTCGTTGCCGGCCAGAGGACTGGGCTGCTCAACGCCTGCTTCCAGGAGTTAGCGGTGGGGCCGACCAGTGATCTTGTTTGGGCACCGGATGCCTCTTCCACGGGCGGGATGGAATTGCTCTACATCATGGCTACCGACTATGATTCGTTGGGGGCACTCTACCTCGGGAAGCCGCTGCCGCGGAGCGAAGTGCTCTACGATGCATGCCTGCGCCTTGCCTCCCCGGATGCGCGCGTTGATGTCGGGGACCTCATCGTCTTCGATTGGGAATACCCGGCGCGCGCGGGTGCGCAGTTCCCCTTTGTGCCAACTGGAGTGGAGGGGCAGCAGCCGGCTGTGGCGACCGACTTCAGGCTTTGCCAGAACTACCCCAACCCCTTCAACTCCGGCACCACCATCCGCTTCTCCTTGCAGAGATCGGGCCCCGTCACCTTGCGGATCTGGAACGCTGCCGGTAGGCAGGTGGCAGAGCTTTGCGCCGACTGGCGGTCGGCCGGCGACCACAAGATCACCTGGGACGGACGTGACAGTCGTGGGAACCTGGTGAGTTCGGGCGTGTACTTTGCTCGCCTCACCGCAGGACAGGATGTGGCAACCATCAAGATGCTGCTTTTGCGCTGAGCTCCAGGCGCAGTGGCCACGCACATGGAAGGCGGTCGGCGAGTCTCACCGCTTTGCCCGGCGCCGGGTAGGAACCGTGGAGAGCTCGGGGACCAATCAGTGGCTGCGTGCTCTGCTCCTGGCATGGGTGCTCTGCCTGTGGTCGGCTGGGCTCATGCTTGCCGCGGGAAAAGTCGAGCTCACCGTGCTGAGCGGGGCGGTGTGCAATGCAAAGTCGCCTCTTCTCCTTGAGCAGGAGGGGTGGCCCGATTTGCACCTCAAGGCCTGCTTTCGGTCGAGACCACTGTCTTTTCCGCTCTACTACGCCCTCCGCGTGGCACGAGGTGCAAGCCGTCGCCTGGAGGTGGAGTTAGTGCACGACAAGCTCTACCTCGAGAACCCGCCGGCGGAGGTGCAGTCCTTTGCGGTCACGCACGGCTTTAACTTGCTCTTCGTCAACCTTGCTTGGCAAAAGGGAAGTTGGGCGCTGCGCGCCGGGGGAGGGCCTGTCCTTGCCCATCCCGAAACCGTAGTGCGGGGGCAACGGCACCCTGAGAGCGGGGGGATCTTCGGCGGTGGCTACCACGTCTCCGGACCTGCGATCCAAGTGGCCTTGGGAAGGTGTTGCCACATCTGGCGACAGCTCTCCCTGCTTGGCGAAGCAAAGCTCACGGTGGCGAGGGCTCGCTTTCCCATTGCTGGCGGGCACGCCACCGTGACCAACCCGGCCGTGCACCTACTCCTGGGCCTGAGCGTGGGCCCTTCCCACGCAAGAACAGGAGGCGCAGGAGTCCGTGATAAGGTGCGTGCTTTCTGAAAGCCAGCGGTTCCCCTCCTGCAAGCGCCCGCGGCCAAAAGCGTGCGAGGGGCGACAGGGGCAGTCTGCTGGGTTGAAGTGCGGTGCACCGATCCAGGGTCGCTTGCGCGCAGGCGGGGCTGAGCTTGCCTTTGCAGCGGATGACCGCCAGTTTGGCCTGGGACCGAATGTGCCCGCAAGCTTATTCCTGCGCCCGCCAACTGTTTCTGCCGGCTCTGACCTGCTGGGCGCATCCTTCTCAAGGTCGCAAGCCAACTATTCACAGTCTGCGTCCGGCGCCCGCAATAGCTCCCTGCGCTGCGCAGTGGTCACCCTGTCCTGTTGAGAAACGCAGACAAACCTCTTGTTTTTTTCATGACCAGTGCGTAAATTGGCCCGAGCCGGCAGAAGACCTGCCATTGAAGCACGGATGAGGGTCTGGCGTTCACCGGATGTTGCCCTGCGAACAACGATTCGGCTCTTGCCAGAAGCTGCTCTGTCGGTTGGTGAGGGGGTCTCGCTGGCAGACTCTCCACGTTTCTCCGGTGATGGTGCCGAAGTGAGGAGAGCTCTGTTTACGAGAATGGTGAACCCATGGAGAAAGGGATCCCCATGCGGCCGAAAATCTTCTGGTGTGCAACGCTCTCGCTGGCTTTCTTCGCGTGCGACAACAAAGAGGTGGAGAGGC
>JACIZP010000183.1 GCA_014359355.1 Calditrichota bacterium
GTGTCAGCTACAGAGACCTCCACCTGGCCTGTTTCCGGAATCCAGCGCGTTGCCACTGTGAGCGTCCCCTCGCCACCCATGGCTTCCACGGCATTATCCACGAGGTTGCGGATGCAGCGCTCCAACTCTGTCTCCCACGCGCAGACGGCAGGGATGTCAGGCTGAAGAACCTTCTTTAGAACCACGCTGCACTGTGGCGCTGTTGCCTGCGAGGTGGCCAGTGCCCGCAACACCACACTGTTGACGTCCACCGGGGAAGGCTCTTCGGAAGCCGGGCTGGCGATCTGGAGCAACTCCCTGGTGGCAAAAACGATGCGGCGAACGTCCTCCTTGACCAGCGCTACTTCCGCCTCCGCTTTTGCTTCATCAATACCGTCGCTTAGCTCAATCCGCAGACAATCGATGCGCTGCGCGATGGCATTGAGGGCATTGTTCACTTCATGGGCCAGTGCGGCGCCGAGTTCTGCGAAGCACGAGAGCCTCTGCAAGAGGGCATCGTCATACCCCTTGCCATCTTTGGCAACCGGCTTTGCATCAACCGCAAGCACTGCGCCACTCTTGTTATTCACGAATGAGACAGGAAGCACCACAGTCCTCGCTGACCCTGGTCTGGGGGTACCGACGAATGGCCTCCAGCGGCTGATGGCAGCTTTCACCACTGCTCCTCCTTCCGCGCCCAGCCACTTTTCGAAAGGGCTCTCCTCCGGATGCGGACCCGCGGGTGGTGTGACATATCCGAATCGGTCCACCACGCGCGCAGACCTGTCCACCACAAAGACCGCCAAGCCACAGGCTCGCAGTGCTGCCTCGTGCAGTCCGAAGGGGTTTCCTGTGCCCATACGGGCAGGCGACTGCGACCCGTCCGTGGGCGCCGCAAGAACCTGAGCCGCACCTGGCCCGGTCAGGACCTCCACCAGAGCGGTGCGCTCCGGGGCGCTGGTACCGCGGACCGGCCAGGCAATCATCGTTGCGCCGCCGCTTGTGCCATGAAGGTTTGTTATTGCACTTGCGCCGGCGCCAGCCAAAGCATCCCGGATGGGACATCCCCTGCAGGACCACCTCCCTTGGCAGAAGAGGTCCCGACATGACGGGCGCGCTGTAACAAATTCATCTGTTGGCACGAGAGCTTGCAGGGTGCGACTCCAGGCATGCACTTGCAATTGGTCATCCACCAGCGCTATCGGGTGCGGAAACGCTGCAATGACTCTCCGCACCAGATCAGTCTCATCGTCACTTTCCGGCGCCGGCTCCGTGATCGCAAGGAAACCGCTCAGGTCGCCGGCGTCGCGAATCGGCCACACTCTCACTCGGCCTCGAGTGGTGGCGAAAACCAACTCCCCCTGGCGAGACGCGGTACACGGGATCTTTGGACCGCCCTGCTCCGCACCCGTCCCGAAGCAAGCAGTCCAGTCGACTTGGGCGAAGGGTGGAACTTCGGCTATTGAGCTACCGATGAGGGATTCGCGCCTCCGGCCAGCGAGTTCCTCCTGCAAGGCATTCGCCGCCAGCAGGCGCCCGTCCTGGTCAATGACGGCGATCCCTGCTGGTATCCGCTCGATGACCTCGCTCAGCAGCCAATCAGCGCGCAGGATCTCGCCGTTGGTGTTGCCCAACCCTTCCTCCCACAAGCACCACATCCCAGGGCCCAAAAAAGAACAAGGACACTGGAGCAGTCCAGGTCCTTGCCATCAGTCCTTACCTTCTCCTGACTGGGCGCACGCCATCACGGCCCACCCTTTGGGATGTCGCCCGCACATCCACCACACCAGCCACCTCCCGAAAAGCCACCATCCCTCCGTTGCTCGTGGAGAAGCACCGAAGTCGAATCCCAACCGTCAGGATCTCGTCGCGCTAATGATAACAATTTCTTTCATTAATTTCAAGGCTTTTTTGCAATTAGTCTTCCCTCAACCTGGTGCGATGCCCCGTGAGGGGTGCGCGATACGTCACGGGGGGAGACGATCCACGCCAGGGGAGCGGCGGCGAAGGTAGGTGCTTCATAGCGCACCTTTTGGCCAAAGCGCAGACCCCACTCTTCTTCTCGTGTGAAAAACCCCCAGCGAAGAATGCCTCGTCGCGTCCTGATGCCCGGCTCAGACCGCATGGCGAAGCGCGGTGCACGCACGCGCCAAAAACTTCTTGACATTCGCCTCAAAAACGCTAAATTTCGTTCACAGCTACCTGCGGAAGACAACACAACAAGGAGGAGCCCCGGTGAGGGTGGCCCTGATCATTAACCCGATGGCCGGCAACGGACGTGGCAGCAAAGCAGGACAACGGGCCCTCGCTGCCCTGACGCAGAAGGGCGTCGCGTGCGAGACCCTTGTGTCTGAATATCCCGGACATGCAGTGCACCTTGCGGAGAAGCTCGACCCCTCCGCCTTCGACGCTGTCGTCTGCGTGGGCGGCGACGGAACGCTGTTCGAGGTCGTCAATGGACTCCTCAATGCAGACGCACCGCCCTCCACTACGCTGGGCGTGGTGCCGGTGGGCAGCGGCAATTCCTTCTCCCAGGACCTGGGCATCTTTGCCGACTTTGCCGGGGCGATCGAGACGGTTGTCGGCAAGCAGAACAGGCCTGTCGATGTAGCCTGGTTTGAAGCCGGGGGGCAACGTTACTTCTTCCTGAATATGCTCGGCTTCGGCTTCGTCTCGGACGTCTGCTACGCAGCTTCCCGTTACAAGGTGCTGCGCCACTTGAGCTACGTGGTGGGCGTTTTCCAGATCACCGCGTCCCTTTCACACTACCACCTCGAACTCACGGTAGACGGAAAGACCTATGAGAGAACGAACTGTTTCGTAGAGATTTGCAACTCGCGCTACACTGCCGGCACCATGCTGATGGCTCCGCAGGCAGCCATTGACGATGGCTATCTGGATGTGGTCATCCTGAACCGCATCACTCGCCGCAAACTCCTTCGCTCCTTTCCTCGCATCTTTCGCGGCGCGCACCTGGAGCTCCCGGAGGTGGAGACTTTTCGGGGCCAGCACATCCGCGCCGTCACGGACCGGCAAAAGGTGCTCACCCCTGATGGGGAGCTCCTCGGGTCCACGCCCATCGAGGTGGGTATCCTTCCCAAACGTTTGCAGGTGTTGGGTCTGTGGCACAGATAGTCTCAGCGCTCTTGTGGATGTGGGGTGGGCTGCTCTTGGGCATCTTTGGCGGCACCATTGTGCTTGCCAGCTTCTTTCTTCCCATGCGCAGTTATGACCCGGTGCTTAAATGGATGTGTCGCACCCTGCTGAAATCTATCGGCATTCGGGTGCACGTCGAAGGTTTGCAGCACATCCGGCGGGACAGAACCTATCTCTTCATGAGCAATCACGTGAACATCTTCGACGTCTTCGTGCTTGGTGGTTACTTACCCCAGCTGGTGCGGGGCGTGGAGCTGGAGAGCCATTTCCGCTGGTTTTTCTACGGCACGGTTATCAAGAGAATCGGCAACATTCCCATCAGTCATCACCGACCGTTCAGCGCCATGCAAAGCCTCCGGCGGGCCGAGGAGGCGCTCCGCAAAGGCATCTCCATTGTCCTTCTGCCCGAGGGGCATCGCACTCTCGATGGCCGCCTCCGGCCCTTCAAGCGGGCACCGTTCGACATGGCGCGCTATGCAGGCGTAGATCTCGTGCCCGTAGCCATGGTCAACGCGTTCCGCATCAACCGCAAGGGGAGCTGGTTGATTCGTCCCGGTCATCTCACGCTGCGCATAGGCGAACCCATACCCTACGCGGAGCTGCGGCCTATGAGCAGCGTCTCTCTCAAAGAGATGGTACGCGACAAGATTGCCTGGCTCTTGAATGCCACCGAGCCAGAATGACTCATGCGCTGCAAGCTCGCTTGCCTGACCTCTCCAGGCAACGGCGACAATCGCCTTGACTTTGGCAGCGCATCTTCGTAGATTGGAACAAGCGGAGACATTGGAGTCACCCCTATTCGCCACCTGCCGAGGGCATGGATTTGTTGCCGGACGGCTCTCTGGTGAGTGAACTCTTGCAAGGGGCGCACGCGGGCTATGCTCCTTTGTGCGGAGTGACAGCGGTTGGGGATCAGGCTGGACTGTTCCAGAGAGACTCTGGGGTGAGGGGGTAGAATTGGCCCCAAATCCTCTGGCTATCAGAGCTCAAGGAGGGGAAACGTGGGCACGAGCGAACAGATTTGCCTGGGATTGAATCGCCTTTTCCCACGGCGCAGACTCATGGGCAGGGAATCACCCAGGAGTTACTTCGAAGCCGATATCGGTGAGGCAGAGGAAATCCTCTCGTCCTATGGGCCCCACCTTCGCCTGGCGGGCCAAAACATCCTGGATGGGGGATGTGGACTCGGCGGGAAGACGCTGTACTGCGCCCAGCACGGCGCACGATATGTCGTAGGCCTTGATAATGACCTCCACCACGTCCGGTACGCTGCAAAGTTCACCAAGGCCAGGAAAGCTCACAACCTCCGGTTCATGGTGGGTAGCCTGCGCTTCTTACCCTTCCCTTCCGACTCGTTCAACGTCGTTCTGCTCAATGGCGTCGTGGAGCACATCAGGAGGCCAGACCTTCAACCGGCCTTGGTGGAGTGCCGGAGGGTTCTCAAGCCTGGAGGTTTGCTCTGCGCCCTCTTCCCTCCCTGGACAAGCCCCAGCGCCGGCCACGTCTACGACTATATCCACATACCCTGGTGCCAGCTCTTGTTCTCGCGCGCGACAATTGTGGCAGCCCTCGAGAAGCTGAACCCCGCGCCTCGCTTCGGGAGGCTGTCGTACGTTGAGCACTTCTTGGAGCTCAATGGAATCACCATCGGGGAATTCAAACGGCTGGTAGAGGAAACCGGCTACGAGATGTTGGCCTTTCGTCTGAAAATGGTCAAAGGCTTGAATTTCCTGAGTAGGGTCCCGGTGGTGAACAAGTACCTCACTTCGCATGTGGTCGCTGTCCTGCGCAAGCGCACTTGACGGAGAGGCCTAAGGTTACCCGAAGTCGGACATGTCGAGGCGCAGCGCAGCCAGACGGCGCAGCCACGAATTCGGGCCACCGAGGTGCTATTCCCCAAACTGGTAGACAGAAAGGAACAGAGTGCGACAGACAGTGGATGCTCAAGTCAGCTCGGCCAGGAACGTTGGGGAAGAATCAACTCACCCCTACCGGGTGTTAGCAGCTGTGATGTTGGGGGGCATCATGGGGCCCATTGACGGAAGCATCGTCAATGTCGTCTTGCCCACCATTAGTGCTTCCTTCGGTGTGCCGATTTCGACGGTGCAGTGGGTGCCCATGACCTACTTGCTCACCATAAGCAGCCTGCTGATGTTCTTCGGTCGCCTTGGCGACATCATAGGTTACAGACGAGTGTACCTGTGGGGTCTGGGTGGGTTCGTCCTGGCTTCCGCCATGTGTGGGTTAGCCCCCACTGCTGGCTGGCTCATCGCCTGCCGTGCTCTCCAGGGATTGGCCGCCGGCATGATGATGGCTGTTCCCTTTGCCCTCATCACCGCCTCATTTCCCCCGGAGGAGCGAGGCAAGGCTCTAGGCATCAATGCCATCAGCATCTCGGCCGGTCTTGCCATCGGTCCCTCGTTGGGCGGCCTCATCACCTCATTGCTCGGCTGGCGGTTCGTGTTCTTGGTCAACCTCCCCATTGGCCTTGCCGGACTCCTCTTCGCCGCAAGGGTCTTGCCGCCAATCAGAGGCGAGTCGGGCGGAGTCGACTGGGCGGGGGCGAGCAGCGGCTTCATGGCTCTGCTGGGGCTGTTGCTTTTCGTCAACCGGGCGCAGACAGGGAATCCCTCAGTGTTTGCCTGGTGCGCACTTGCCATGGCGCTAGTCGCCGGGGCGGTTTTCCTTACTGCTGAAAAGAAGGTCCGCTCGCCCCTGCTGGACCTGAGTCTGTTCACCAATGGCGTCTTCAGCCTGGGACTCCTTGCTGCCCTGCTGAGCTTCATGTCCCAATACGTGCTCGTCTTCCTGACGCCCTTCTACCTGCACAGGGTCCTCTCCTTGCCGCCGAACAAAGTGGGGCTGGTGATGACTGCCTCCCCTTTGGCGGTAATGCTCATCGCTGCTTTCAGCGGCTGGCTTTCTGACCGGGTCGGCACCAGGACCCTGGCGTGCGTGGGTGCTGGGATCTCGAGCATCGCCCTCGCGCTGATGGCGCAGCTGCCGGCCGATGCGCGGCCGAGGGAGGTAGCTCTCAGGCTGGCTCTTTTCGGGCTCGGGACGGGGATCTTTCAGTCCCCCAATAACAGCGCGGTGATGGGCAGCGTGCCCAAGTCCCGACTCGGGACGGCATCGGGGGTGTTGGCTACGATGCGCAACGTGGGGATGGTGCTGGGTGTTGCCATTGCCGGTCTGGTCGTCTATGCCCTTGCGCCGCCTGAAGTCCTGCGCAAACCCTCCTTGACGCCAATGGAGGCGCAGAGCTTTCTGCACGCGTTCCGCCACGCCCTTGTGGTGGGCAGCGTGCTCAGCGCCGCAGCCAGCGTGGTTTCCCTCGCCCGGCGCACGAGGGAGGGGTAGGGAGAGGAAAGTCACGTCACCGCGGGCTGTGCGAAGTCCGGTGACGCTCGACAGGGACCCGAAACGAAAACGAAGAGGGAGGGCGACTGTCATGCCAGAACATCCACTCTTGGTATTCGAGAAACTCGACCCCGAGGTGCTCGCCCATTTGCGGCGCATGGACGATTTTGTCTTTGCCTCGGGGGCACTGCCGCGCAAGGTGAAGCTCCTCATTGCCATGGCCTTCGACGCCGCACACGGGGCGGTCAATGGCGTGCGGGCACTGGCGACTGCGGCCATGCAGGAAGGAGCCACGCCGGTAGAAATCGCCGAGGTGCTGCGCGTCGCAGGTCACCTCGCGGGAGTGGGCGCCTTCTACACCGCAGCCAGCGCGTTGCGGGAGGTGGTGGAGTAGGCTAAGCTTAGTGCCGTCCTCTTAGTGCCAGGGAACCTCGGTGCCTCCATCACTTCTGCGTGGCACCTGGAGCGCAGTACGTCGCCAGGCGCGCTCGAGCACGGCCTGAGGAGCCAGGGCCACAGCAATTCGACCCAAGCGGCCCACCCCTGGACAGAGCACCTGGTGTCCGCGGTTGGTCCTGCAGCCGAGGAGGACGCACGCAGCTGGTAGAAAGCCTCTCGCGGCACCGCGGACGCGGCAGAGATTTTCCTTGACTTTTTCGCAAGATTTTGGTATATTTGCATCGTCCTCGGGGTTCGGGCGAAGAAGGCGTCGGCCTACAGCTCTTTGCCCACGGGT
Source organism: Calditrichota bacterium (assembly GCA_014359355.1). Classification (NCBI taxonomy): domain Bacteria; kingdom Pseudomonadati; phylum Calditrichota; species Calditrichota bacterium. The sequence goes on from JACIZP010000183.1 coordinate 7,232, forward strand.
TGAGGTTACCCACCAACAGGCACTCCTCCATCGTTCCACTGGGCGGGGGCATGAGGACATCGGCAGACCAACTTTAGAGCGAGTGGCACCCTTAAGGAGTCCGGCTGCCTGTACAGCACGATGCAGCAAGAAAGGCAGCCCCAGCACACTCGATTCTCTCGTAACCATTGGCGCTTACAGGGCTCGGCCCTGTGCTGATACGGGCCAGTCACACTGCCGGTGAACTGGACACACGCCCGGCGGTTGAGTTGCTCGTGTCGGTGCCTGAAGCACTGATGGGCACGGTCAGCTCAATTGCCTCCGTCGATCCTTCGCGGGCCAAGCAGGGCAGGCGAAGGCGAGCGCCACAGCGCTCGTGAGTTTTGCCAAAGGTTGTCGGGGAAATGGATTTCGCCCGCCGATCGCATTTCACCATTCGCACAGCATCGCTCGCGTCCACGGCGCCCGTCCATGGAAGGATGAGGAAGCGTAACGTCTCTGCTCACTGGTGGCAGAATTATGAGACACCTCCTACTCCTCCTGGTGGCGTTGCCCGCCCTTGGGGCAACAGCAGGCGAGCCTCCTGCTTCCGGTGCGGCAGGCACCCTCAATGGGCAGGTCCTGGATCTGGTCTCGCATCAGCCAGTAGGAAATGTCGCCGTGCGCCTCGAGGGAACACCGGTCAACCTGACCACTGACAACGACGGACGATTCAGCGCTTCCGCGATCGTACCGGGGTCCTACACGCTCTCCGCGCACAGGATCGGCTACAGGACAGTGGCTGTGACAGGGGTCAAAGTGGTGGCGGGAGCGACAACCCAACTTGTCCTCCACATGGAACCGACCACCATAGAACTCCCAGCCGTCTCTGTCACTGCCGAGCGGGCTGCTTTCGAGGCCGACGAAGGCCTCCGTCTCGTCATTGACCCTGTTCGTCACAGCCAGGCCCCAGGCGCCTTCGGCGACCTACTCCGCAGCCTGCGCACTCTCCCTTCCTTTGGCATGGCCAATGACTTTAACGGTCTGCCCTACGCGCGAGGTGGCAGCCCGGACCAGAATTCGGTGCTGCTCGACCGCACCACCATCCCCTACCCTTACCGGCTTCGTTCGCTGCTGGGCGGCGGAATGAGCGCCTTCATGCCGGAGATCTTGAGTTACGTGGACGTGATTCCTGGGGGTTTCTCGGCGCGCTATGGGAACACATCCTCTGCCGTGATCCAACTGCACACCCGCGAAGGGAATCGCGAACGACGCGCGGTCGCCTGCCATCTGGACCTGTTGGCTGCCTCCTCTGTCTTTGACCAACCTCTGTTCGACGGGAAGGGAAGTTTGTTGCTCGCTGCGCGCCGCTCCGTCATTGACCTAATCGGTCCGACAATAGCAAAGGGACCTTACGCGTTTCCGCGCTTCGACGAACTTTTCGCCAAGCTCTCTCTCTCCCCGGCAAAGGATCACAGGATAGCCTTGACTTTCGCTCGTGCTGGCGAGGGGGCCGCCTTGGCAACGGTGGAAAGCGAAGCGATGGAGTTTTCCCAAGATTCACGTTCGCAGACCGCAGCAATTGATTGGAGCACCATTTTGAGCAGCAAGGCGCTCCTCGGGGTCTCTCTCTCCTCCTGCACGGACCGCAACTGGCTTCGCTTGTCAGACATAGCTAACGAGGACTACCAGGCTCACCTGCGCTACGAAATCGGCCAACGCACGGCCGGCGCCTGGCTCTTCCTCGATCTCGGCCCACTCGCCCGCCTCGAGGGCGGTACCTCGGTAGCCGAGTCGCATTCGCGGGTGGAATGGCATGCCAACTGGCGCACGCCTCTCCAATTGCCGGTCGCGCTCAGCTGCAATTACAGCCCAACCCTCGTGGGGGCATACCTTCAGAATCATTCTCATTTCTCGGAAAGAGTGGATCTCGTGCTTGGCGTGCGTGCAGACTATTCGACGCTGAACGGGGAGCGCTTGCTCAGTCCCCGCGTCAACGCGGTCTGGCGCCCGACGCGCGACTTGAGGGCATTTGCGGCCTATGGCGACTTTTATCAGTATCCAACGCTCCTTTCGACCATCGCGCGCAACGAGCCGCTAATCATCGGCAAGGCAATTTCTTCGTTGAAAGCGGAGAAGGCCACCCACTACATCCTCGGGGCGGAGAAAGAGTGGCCTCGCTCGGTCATCGGTAAGATCACGGGGTATGTCAAGTCCTACTCCCGTATGCTCCTTCCGGAGGACTTGATCACTTTCACCGCGCGGAACTTCGGCGAAGGTTACTCGGCGGGGGTGGAGCTCTCTCTTGACACGCCTCTGGAGTCCCCCTCACCGTTTTTCTTCCATACGCACTACACATGGGCACAATCGCGGTACCGGCGCGTGGGGAGCGACGTCTGGATTCCCTTCAAGTGGGAGCGAACGCACTCGTATGTGGCGCAAGTTGAGGTGAAGACCCTACCTGCGCTGCACGTCGGATTTGGCTGGACCTATGCCAGCGGCCGTCCACAGATCACGCCGGGCGAGCGGGTGACGCACAGAGGCCAAGCGTCGGCGCCATACAGCAGACTCGACATGCGCGTCAGCTATCGGATGCACCTTCCCCTGCGAAAAGAGGCATCTCTGTACATCGAAGTATTCAACGTCACCAATCAGCGCAATATCTACGACACGACGTGGGATTTCCACTACCCGAGCGGTTCGGCGACACCGACCGGCACCATCTACATGATGCCACGCATGCTGTCTTTAGGCTGCAGCGCGGAGTTTTAGTGTGCCCATCTCCCTCTGGGGCACCGGGTGGAAAGTCAACCTAAGGAGGTGAACGAAACGGGAGTAGAGACATTTGCTACAGATGGTGGAGCAGGAGCGAGCAATCGCCAAGCTCCAAGGGTTCGAGTCGGCGCGGTGAAACCCAGGTTCTCCTGGTGTGGCTGGGGATACCGTCCGATTCGGTGGCTGCACCACTCATGTGTCAAGGAGGTGCTTATGTCTCGAAGAACACGTTTACTTTTCGTTGCCACGTTGCTGGTCTTTGTCGCAACAGGCTGGCAACTGCTGGCTGCTCCCACGCCGAAGGGCACTATCGCCCTGGTGGCCGGGGCTGAGGGTGGGGTGCTCCAGATGATTGACCTCACCGACAATACGCTCATCGCAACCATCCCCATCTTTGACGAGACTTCCCGGAACTACGCCGTGATCCCCTTCGACGTAAAGGCTACTCCAGATGGCCGCTGGGCGTACGTGAGCAGTGCCGCGACCCGGCAGGTGTTCGTGGTCGACTTGGTGCTGCGCAAGGTAGCGACCGTGCTCCAGGTGCGTCACGGCCCGACGGAGTTGGCCATCAGCCCGGACGGCTCCTTCGTGTACGTCAGCTGCTCCCTTTCCGGCTACGACCAGATGGAGTACATCTCGGTCATCGCCACCAAGGACCACACTGTCTTCCACGAGATCCCCACAGAGGTGGCGCCATTAGGAATTGCCTTCACTCCGGATGGCAAGTGGGCACTGGTGACCAACCCTGCGGTGGGTGACGCGGCGGGCGGCACGGTGACCCTTATCGACGCCACCACCCACACCATCAAGGGCAGCGTTTTGTTAGGTGGCACCCCTGCAGCCGTTGCCGTGCATCCGGATGGGCGATACGCCTATGTAACAAACACGATTGCCGGGGCGGTGATGGTCCTCGACCTGCAGGCGACACCTCCGGCAGTGGCGGGCACGCTGGAGCTCGGGGCGCTAACGACGCCCACTTCCATTGCGGTCGCCCCCGACGGAAAGGGCGCGCAGGTGGTTAACAGCTTCATGGGCATGATTACGATTCTGGATCTGGCCAATCCGGCATCTCCCGCAGTGGCCGGCCAGGTGGCCGTGGGCACATTGCCAACCGACGTCGTCTATTCCTTCGACGGAGGGTTCTCCTACGTGAGCAACACCGGCGCGAACTCCATCTCGGTCATCGACAACACCCTACAACCGCCCGGGGTGGTGGCAACCATCGAGTTGGGCGATGTGCACCCACGGGGGATCGACTTGGCTCGTCGGCCCGCGGATGTGCTCGTGGAACTGCACCCACAGGAGGGCTTGCCCTACATAATACCCCCTGGGGGTCAGAAGTCCTGGAACATAGAAATCCCTGTCAACCCCTCGGAAGCCGTGCATGGAGAGCTCATTCTGACTGCTTTCGACATCGATGCAGTCAGTGAGGCACGAGTCAGAGTCAACCGGGCTCTCGTCCCCCTGCCACCGGAAATTGTCAATGGCCTCACCCCGAAGACGGCAAGGATCCCCATTCCACTGACCGACTTAGTCGTGCGGGGGAATACCGTGACAATCACTGACCTGGGCGGTACCGATGGTTTCAGGATCGATGACCTTGCCATCGCACTGCGCTTCGACGCTCCCGGCCCATTCTTGCAAAAGTCGACGGAATTGCCTGTCCCCAACGACAACGTTCTGCACAACTTTGTCAACGCCTACCTCCTCGCAGCCAACTTCCCGAACCCCTTCAACCCCTCGACCACGATCGATTTTCAGATCCCCAAGGACTCGCGGGTGACCATCACCGTTTTCAACACTAACGGGCAGCTCATCCGCACGCTGGTTGACGGGAATCTCCAGGCAGGGGCCCACAGGGTGCAGTGGGACGGCCTGGATGAGCAGGGCAATCATGTGGCCGCCGGCATGTACCTCTGCCGGATGAAGGCGGGGGACTTTATGGACACCAAGCGCATGATTATGGTGAAGTAGACCAGGGCGAGGTTGAGGACTCGCTGCCCGAGGCCGGCTCCCTCTGTATGTCCCCGCGAGGGGAACTGAGAAGCCGGGCCTCATGAGCGAGTCACCCAGGTCTTGCTCCGCCGACCGGAGTCCCAAGGCAACGGGAGGCCGACGCGCTCCGCGCGTCTGACCTCCCGTTTGTCATTTCTCAGGCAGGAAGGGACGAGGAAAGCTCAGCGGGGTACCGACCGCCGAGGAAGCGGAAAGCGCAGCGAGACCTTGTTCGCACAAGCCGAGCGTCCTGGGTCCTCCTTGGCACGGGTGTTGGCGTTACGCGATGGAAGACAGGCGAGTTCCAGCTTCACCATGGGGGAAAGGTGGCGCGAAGAAACCGATTCACCTCAAAGGGAGAAATTGCGGTCGGCACCTTAGCCAAGCAGGTAGCCGGTCCGCACGTGCCCAAGCGCCTTGAAGATATTCTCCTTGGTGCCGCGGTGATCCCGCTCCAGCTGGAGCAGCAGTTTCTTCACGTAGGCCCGCTTGGACAGGGGCTCATTGGGGCAACCTTCAGCGATGATAGGAAAGTTCTGCTCCCGAGCAAGGGCTTTGAGGTCGCGTTCCCACACATAGGCCAGTGGCCGCACGAGGTAGAACCGCCCCCGAAAGACTTCTTGCCTGGGGACCATGGTGCTGAGCTCTCGACCATACAGGACGTTTATCAGAAAGGTCTCGATAATGTCGTCCTTGTGGTGGCCGAGGGCAATTTTGTTGCATCCCTGTGCTTCGGCAATTTCAAAGAGGCGCTTGCGGCGCAGGCGCGAACAGAGGAAACACGGGTTCTTCCCGGCCCCCTCCCTGTTGGCCTCCGGACCAAAATGGGTGCTCTCGACATGATAGGAGTTCGCGAACCGAGTGAAGAAGGCGACCATGCGCTCCACATTCTCTGCGGCAGCTGCGGTGAAACCCATGTCCAAGTAGACTGGCACCAAGCTGATATTCATCCCATACACGGCCACCCGCTCGGCAAGGAGAAAGAGCATGCTCATGGAGTCCGCCCCGCCGGAGACGGCCACCAGTATGCGATCTCCCGAGGAAATCAGCTGATAGTCGCGTACGGCCTTGTCGACAAGGCCGACCAGTTTGTGGTGCAGTTTGCTGCGACGCTCAGCCATAGGGAATTAGGGCACACAGGGTGAGGGATTTGGCAATCTGGCCTGGCCCATGTGGTTGCCAGCGTTGGCGGGCTACGGCTCTCCGCTAATGATTTGGCGGAGGCGGCGAAGAAACTCCCGCTGCGGAGCAAATTCCTGAGGTTCGACGGACTCGCCCAGGCGCACGGCTCGCTCCAGCAAGGCGTAGCCGTCGCTAATCTTCCCTGACTTCACACGGAGCAAGCCAAGAGCGAAGAGCGAGAGGGCCTCCCCATGCACGTCACCATTGCTCTTTGCTGAGTTGAGCGCCCGGTTGTACCAGTCTGTCGCCTGGGCAAAGTCTTGGCCATCGCGGCACAAGTCGCCAAGGTTGAGAAGCACGCGGGTGGCCAGCACATTCTCCCCCAGTTCCTCTGCAGCCTGCAGACTCTCGGCGTAGAAACGCGCGGCACGTGCACTATCCCCTTGTTCATGATAGACGGAGCCAAGGTTGTTCAGCGCCCGCGCCATGCCGGGAAGGTCGCCCATGAGGCGCATCTGCTCGAGACTGGCCTGGAAGTGCACGAGCGCCGAGTCCAGTCGGTTATCCGCACGCAGCAGGAGGCCAAGGTGGAAGTGGCCTTTGGCGAGCAATGGCTCGCTGTGGAGCTCCTGGGCGAGGGCAATTTGCCGTGCAAAGTGGTGGCGTGCCGAATCTGCCTGGCCGACACGGCGAAACGCGGCGCCAATCCTCCCTTCGAGCTCTGCCACTCCGTAGGGATTGCCCACCAGACGATAGACCTCCAGTCCGCGGCGGTAGGCCAGCAGAGCGCTGTCGGCCTGCCCTTCCACCTCCAGGAGCATGCCCAGGCTTTCGCATGCTTCGCCCATGGTGAGTGCATCACCCGTGCCTTGAGCAATCGCCACAACCTTGTGGCACATGGCTCGCGCCGCCGGCCATGCGCCCTGCGATCTGTGCAGCTCCTCGAGTGCCTTGTAAGCCAGGATTTCCTCTCGCCAGGCGTTCTGTGCGGCAAAGCCCGATGCTGCCCGCTCAAACTCTGCTACGGCTTTATCGACCTCCCCACGGATTCGGTGCAAGTCGGCAGTGTTGAACACAAGATACGGCGCGGCCAGGGAGTCGTCGGCCGCGCTCCTGACCTTCAGACAGGCGGCATAGTCGTCCAAGGCCTGGAGGGCGCGCTCGCCCCGCTCAGCGCCCGACCGCGCCAGCGCGTGATTTGCCTGGGCGCGCACGAACTGCAGCCACGCGCTCTGAGCAACCGGCACAGACGATGCCTTCAGCGAGGAGGTGGCCAGAGCCGCTGCCTCTTCGTAGCGGCCCGCAGCGTAGAGCGCCCGCATCGCGATGAGAGTCGCTGCCTCGTTCGCCGCGGACTCACCACCGCTACCAAGCTGAACCCGCACGCACGGCCCAGTTGCCGGCATCAGCGGAATGCGCACCTTGGCGGCGCTCAGCGCAGGCGGCGTGGTTGCCAGCAGGACCGGGCCGGCGGACTCCAAGCAGTTGACCGCAACGTGCGAGCGCAGCACATGAGCCACCCGCGCTGCTTCCTGCTCGGGCCAGGGGTCGTCCTGCCGCAGCGTCTTCAGTCTCGCGTTCTCAAGTCCCAATTCCCCCAATCGGCTCGCACTCGCCTCGGCGATCGCCTGCCAGTAGCTGGCAGAGTCGGAGACGAGGAACAAGACACCGACCTCTTCCTCGGCGAACGGGAAGCCATACGGCGTGCCCTCGCTGAGGAGGCGCGCACTCAGCCTGGCCATGGCCTCGTCCAACGGCTCCCAGCTGCCCGTGTAGCCGTCGGCGAGCGCCAAGTCGCCGACTTCCCTTCCAATCGTGACGCCTGAGCCCAGTTCCACGGCAGCGCAGTCATAGCGGAGCAGACTGTCGCGGAAAGTGATTCTGAAATCGAGCACGGCCATGATGGCCCACTCGTGGGCCAAGGAGTCAGCTACCGGGGGCGAAAACCTGCCGCGTCGCCGGTCAAAGGTGGGGGACAAGCCCTCATGCCCCTCCCAAGGGTTGAGGGGCAGCAAACCGCGCGCAGAACCGATCCGCTCCCGCATCTGCGCAAAAAAGGTGTCGG